>CALUPL010000082.1 GCA_944322635.1 uncultured Mailhella sp. | reverse complement strand
GCTTGAACTGTTGAAAAAGAGAGGGCGCCGACCAGAGAAGTTCAAGCCGGCGCCCTTAAGGCGCGAGTAAGTAACAAGCCCTTACAGGGCTGAACAAGCCACCCGTTTTACGGGTGGTCCTGACTCTTTCAGCCGGTTCAGATGTTTTTTCAACGTCTTCTTTTTTTTGTCATGTCCGATAAGCCTTGCCGCAGACATCGTGTGCCGAATGGCCGCAAAGCCTTGCACGGCCGTTGCTGGGCGAGGTTTTGCTTCACATTTTTTTACAACATTGCGCGTTGCCTTCGGGGAATCGTTTACGCTACGATGGTATTATGGAGAATGGGGGATGCCGGTGCGAGGCTCTTGGGGCCGGACGGAAGCCCGGCGTTCTTACGAGGTATTTCAACGGGACGTTGCCATGAGCGAAGAGAAGAACGGCAGACTGCTTCTGATAGATGACGACGAGGAGTTCTGTCTCCTGGTCAAGGACTACATGGAACTTCAGAACATAGCGCTCGATTACCGCATGAGCGGGGAGGAAGGTCTTGCCGCTCTCGGCAGAAAAGGCTACGACCTGGTGCTTCTGGACATGATGCTTCCCGATGTTCCGGGAGTGGAGGTACTGCGTCGCATCCGCGTGAAAAGCGGCGTGCCGGTCATCATTTTTTCCGCGCACAATGACGAAACGGACCGCATAGTCACGCTTGAGCTTGGCGCCGACGACTATGTGCCCAAGTCTTTTTCCTCCCGGGAGCTGCTTGCCCGCGTGCGCGCCGTTCTGCGGCGCAGTTCCTCTTCCGACGACGGACGTGAGGAAGTTCTGCGCGTTCACGGCATAGAGCTCAATCCCCGGACGCTTCAGGCCTCGTTCCGGGGGCGTCCCATGGAGCTGACCTATGTGGAATTTCAGATCCTTCAGGCCATGATGAAGGAGCCGGGCCGCATTTTTTCCCGGGAAACGCTGCTCAATCTTTTTGCCGACAAGGAATGGAACAAGTTCGACCGCAGCGTGGACGTGCACATTTCCACGCTGCGCAAAAAACTGGCCGATGCCACGGGCACGAACACCCACATTCGTACCGTGCGCAGCATGGGCTACGTGTTCATCCGTCAGGATGATGAGGCATGAGCGTGCTCAAGTGCAATCTGTACGTCAAGATTATACTGTGGATGTTGCTCAACCTTGTGCTTCTTGCCGTTCTGGGCTGCGGGTTCAGCTTTTATCTCATGACGGGCAGAGGGCAGGACGGCATATTGCCCGCCTCTCTGTTCAGCACCAGGGCCGACAGCGCTTTGCGCGTCATAAGCGCGAATCTTCAGTATCATTCCGTGCTGGAGTGGGAGGAGCTTCTGGAACCTCATGCCCGAAGACTGCCGGTTCACGTACATGTGCAGTCTCTGGACACGGAGTCCATTCGGGATGATGCCATTCCCGAAAGAATGGTCGAACAGGCGAAAAAGCTTCCCCGCGCCATTTATTCTTTTTGTCCGTCCCCCGAAGTCATGTTCTGGGATCCCATGGGAAGCACCATGTTCGCGGGAAAGAACAGCAACGTGGAATACGGACTTCCGCCCGTGCCGCCCGCGCTTTTCCGCCATACGGATTCTCCTTCCCGCTACTGGCTCGGACGGGTCATGTACATTCCCGACGGCAACAGGCAGATTCACACCGTGCTCGTGGTGCTGGAATCCGACACCGTGGACGGTCACGGTCTTTTTTTTGATTTCGACGCCCTGTGCCTTCTGGTCGTGGCCATTCTCGGCGTGTCCTTTCTCTGGTGGCTTCCTTTCGTCCGTCACCTTTCCCGCCCCTTGCGCCGCATGGCGAAATATGCGGAGGAGGTGGAGTTCGATAAGTTTTCCTGCGTGGACAGGCCGTTTTTAAGCGACAGGGATTTTTCCGGAGCGCGAAAGGATGAAATCGGCCGGGTGGGCTACGCGCTTGTTTCCATGACCCAGCGCATGAACCGCATGCTTACGGGGCAGCGTCAGTTCATCCGCTACGTTGCCCATGAATTGAACACGCCTCTTGCCAAGGCGCAGATGGGACTCGGCGTGCTGGAGTGCAAGCTTTCCGGCGACGAGCGCGTCCGCGTGCAGCAGGTGCTCAGGCACATCAAGCGACTTTCCGTTCTGACCGAAGAAGTGCTTTCCTACCTTCAGGCAAAGGCTGCCATGAACACGCCGAAGGACGTGGTGGTGGACTTGTGCTCTTTTCTTTCCTCCACCGTTCAGGGTGAGGCTCCGGAAGATGACGTGCACGTGGAAGTTGAGCCGGGCCTGAGCCTGGTGACCGACAGAGACTATCTTCAGCGCATCGTCAGCAACGTGCTCAGAAACGCGCTGCACTATGCCGGAGACTGCGGCCCCATTGTCATTCGTGCGGAAAAGAAGGATGCGGAAATAGTGATATCCGTCATGGACAGCGGACCCGGCGTGCCCGAAGAGGATCTGCCTTCCCTCTGTGAGCCTTTTTTCCGAGGACGCGCCGCGGTTACGCATCCCGGCGGAACGGGGCTGGGACTCTCCATCGTAAAATACTGCATTGAGGCCTGCGGGGGCAAAATGGAGTACGAAAACCGTCATCCCCGCGGTTTTGCCGTCCGTTTGTGGTTTCCCGTCAAGAAAAAAGGGCACGGCCTCTGGGAAGACGGCGCGGAAATGTAAAGAGAGCTTTACAATAGTTTTAGTTTCCTTATCACACCTGATTCCGTTTTCGTGTATTCTTTTTCCCAAATGGGAGGTTCTCGTCAGGGAACCTCGACGGAACATTCTAACAGGAGAAGTGGTATGTTGAAACTTTCCCGGATCGTCGCACTGGGAACCGTTCTGCTTCTTGGGGCTTTTTCGGCGCAGGCCATGGAAAAGCCGCAGGAGTGGGAACTCGTCAATCCTTCCGGCGTCATCAAGCAGGCCCAGGTAGCACCTGCCAAGCGCATTACCTCGCTTGAAGGAAAAACCATTGCCCTGCGCTGGAACGGCAAGAACAACGGCAACGTTGTGCTTGACCGTCTGGCCGAGCTTATAAACAAGAGCTATCCTTCCGCCAAGGTCGTCAAAACGTACACCGACAAAAGTCTCAACACCATCTCCGGCACTCCGGCCAACTCCGAGCGCATTGCCAAGGCCGTGGCCGCAGTGAAGCCTGACCTGGTCATTGCATCCCAGGGCGACTGAGGCAGCTGCACCTCATGGCTGGTAGTTGACCAGTGCAATCTTGAAAAGCTCGGTATCCCCACAGTGACCATCATGACCCCCGACTTCGTTTCTCTTGCCAGGGGCACGCAGAAAAGTCAGGGTCTCACGGATCTGTGTCTTGTTTCCGTTCCTCACCCCATCGGCATGATTCCCAAGGAAGAGGTTTATGCCAAAATAGACAAGGCCTTCGACGACATCGTAAAGGCTGCCACGCAGTGGAGTCCGTCGGCGGAGAACGCGCCGGTACAGGCGGCTCCCTATCCTGCCAAGCATTTTAAGTTCACCGGCACCTACGCCGATGTGAACAATGTTTTCGTCAAGCGCAAGTGGTCGCTTGGACTTCCCATAGTGCCGCCCACTCCCGAAAGAGTGGCCGACATGTTGAAGGCCACCAAGCGTGATCCCGCCGAAGTGCTCTGGATCGTTCCGCCGCGCAACGGCATGCTTACCGTGGAACTTGTGGCCACGCTCGGCGTCATGGCCGGCGCCAAGCCCGAACATATGCCGCTGCTGCTGGCTACGGCCGAGGCCATGGCCGATCCCAACTCCTCGTGGCGCGGAACTTCCACCACCACGGCTCCCACGGTGCCCGTGCTGTTCATCAGCGGTCCTGTTGTGGAACAGCTGAAGCTGAACTACGGAACGGGAACCAGCGGTCCTCTCAATGATGTCACCAACGCTCTCGGATACTTCATCAATCTGGTGGGCGACGTCGTGGGCGGTTCCGTGGCTCCGTCGCTCGATAAGAGCGCACACGGTTCTTCCGGTGACTTCGTGGCCGAAATTTATGTGGAAAACGCCAAAGCCAACCCCTGGAAGACGACCTTTGCCGAGGAAGAGGGCGCAAAGCCCGGTGAAAGCGTGGTATCTCTGCTCACCTGCTATCCCGGCAACGGCAACATCGACCACAACAACCTTACGGGCGCGGGTCTGCTGAATACCTTTGCTCTGGGCGCGCTGGCCTCTCCGGTCGGCATAGGAAGCTGCTTTGCCGATTACGACAAGCCGTACATTCCCGCCAACAGCATCGTCATGGACATGCTGGTGCTTTGCCCCGAACATGCCGCCACCATAGCCAAGGACTTCCCCACCATGGAAGGCGTGCAGAAGTATTTGCAGCAGGCTGCCGTCATGCCGTTCAAGTTCTATGCTCCCGAACGTTGCGTGCCTCCGGCTGACATGCAGGTCACTCCCGACACCATGCTTCCGCGTTTCGTCAATCCCAAGTCCTTCCGGATCTTCGTATCCGGCGGACCCGGCAAGCAGTCATGGATATGGCCTCCCTTCACGCAGGTTCTGCGCCCTGTGACCAAGGTTATTCATGAGCTTCCCAGCGCGAAATAAATGACGACTTCGAAGAGCGGGCTCCTTGACCGGGGCTCGCTCTTCCTGTTTTTTGGATCCTTCATGCGCCAGACAAAGGAGATGTTATGCCTTCTTCCCGCAGAGAATTTTTGAAGAGTGCCGCCGTGGTCGGCGCCGCTGCCGTTACCGCCGCCCCTCTGTTCGCCGACAAGGCCTCCGCCGCCACCCCTCCTGTGGACAAGGATTTGGAAGGCGTCATTGAAATGCACGTTCATGCCGATCCCGACGTGCGCGCACGCTGCATCGACCAGCTTACTCTTACGCAGCAGTGCCGCCGCAACGGATACCGTGCCATCATGTACAAGTGTCACGACTTCTGCACGGCGGACAACGCCTATCTTCTTCGTTCCATGGTTCCCGGCATAGAAGTGTTCGGCGGCATTGTACTCAATCTCAACTACGGCCCCAGGGTAAATGTGCAGGCCGCCAGAATGGCAACGCAGATTACGGGTCACTACTGCCGCTGCATATGGATGCCTACCTATCAGTCCGCCTACGACATGAAGAAGGCGGGAAAAACCGGCGTTCCTGTTCTTGATGAGTCGGGCAAGGTACTGCCCGAGGTAGTCAAGGTCATGGAACTGTGCCGCGATGAGAACATCATTTTTGCTACCGGTCACTCCTCGCCGGAGGAGAGCGTCATTCTTTCTGCCAAGGCCAGGGAAGTAGGCGTGAAGAAGTTCGTGGTGACGCACTCCACGCAGGCGCCATGGTTCCTTTCCCTTGATCAGGCCAAAAAGTGCCTGGAAAACGGCGCTTATCTGGAACACTGCGTGCTTCCGTACTACAAGGGGCCGCATTCTCTGCTTCCCAAGTATTTCGAGGCGCGTCAGACTACCATGAAGGATTTTGCCGAATACATTGCTCTCGATCCTTCTCATCAGTTCCTGGCCACGGACTGCGGCATGTCCAAGATGCCCGGACCTGTGGACGCCATGCGTGACTTCATTCACGGCCTGCGTGGAGCAGGTGTGTCGGAAAAGGATATTGACACGGTAAGCCGCAAGGTTGCGGCCGGTCTGCTTGGTCTGGATTAGTCGTTCCGCGGCGGATTCTGCAACAACAGGCGGAATCTGCCGCGTCATTGCTTTGCGAGGGGAGGGGCTGATGCGCGCGTTCCATGCCGTGTTGCTGACGGCGTTTCTGCTGTGTCCTTCTTCGTCCTACGGACTTGTGGTATGCAATCCTGCCGGGCAGACGGAAGACGGGATGTACATTGATGCCGTTCTGGAGCAGACGAGCGGAGGAAAAACGTTTTTTCCGCGTGCCGAGCGAGAGGAGATACGCGCGGAAGGGGATGAGCTTGCGGTCTTCAACGAGCTGTTCTTGTCCCGCGGATGGGGCGACGGCCTGCCTCTCATTCCGCCGACTCCCGAACGCGTGGCGGCCATGGTGGAGGGGTACGATCTGCCCGGCGACTTCGCCATGGCTACGCTGGCTCCCATGGAGGGAGTGGCCACGGTGGAAAAAATCGCCGTCAACGCCGTCATGGCAGGGTGCGAACCCAGACACATGCCCCTTCTTGTGGCGGCCGTGGAAGCGGTCAGCCGGCCGGAATTCGACTTGCGCGGCATGTCCACCACCACCAATCCCGACGCGGTGCTCATGATCGTGAGCGGCCCCATAGTCAAACGGATGGGGCTCAATGCCGGAAGCGGTGCTTTCGGACGCGGCAACCGCGCCAATGCCAGCATCAGCCGTGCGCTTCATCTCATCATTCAGAACGTGGGCGGAAGCCGCCCCGGTATTACCGACATGTCCACGCTCGGTCAGCCCGGGGAATTCGTCATGTTTCTGGCCGAGAACATCGAGGCGAGTCCATGGCCTTCCTGGCATACGGAGTTCGGCTTTCTGCCGGAACGCAACGTGGTGACCGTAGCGGCCGTGGAGGGGTATTCCGGCATCATGGGCATAGGGTACAGCAGACCGGAATATCTTGAACTTGTTGCCCAGTGGCTTCGCGGGCATGACAGGCCGTACAGAAGCGCCGTCATTCTCGTGATTGCTCAGGATACCGCAAAAATGCTGGCCCGGGAGGGCTGGACGCGCGAAAGCATCCGCGCCCATCTTCGGGAACGCGCCAGGGTGCCCTTCGGCGACTGGATGCGGCAGTACCATGCCGCCAGGGAGGCCAGAAGGGGAGTGCCGGAAGAGGTGCTTTCCATAACGGATGAGCACGCCATGATTCCCAAGCCTTTTTTTGACGCCATGCCCATTATTGTGGCCGGAGGAACGGGCGAGAAAAGCATGATCATGCCGTGCTGGGCCGCCGGACGCATGGTGAGCGAGGAGGTGCGACTGCCCTGCGACTGGAAATGAAAGGCGTCATTGTAAAGAACTCCATGACGAATCTTTACAAAACATTGAGTGTTTCCGGTATATTCAGAAGGAAAAATTCGTTATGGTAAATCGACAGGAAGGCAGTTTTTCCTGCCGCATGCTGGATAAGGAGATATTGTATGAAAATGCGTTTTTTGATGCTGGCCCTGGCGCTTATGCTGTCCGCCGCTCCCCTGGCCTATGCCAAGTCCGACAATCCGTTTGAGCTCAACAACGCCACGACGGAAGAGCTGATGAACCGTTGCTTCTTCTCGCAGGAAGATGCCGAACGCATTCTTGATCTGCGCGATTCTCTGGGAGGCTTCCAGAGCTGGGACGATCTCAAGGAGTTGCACCTTTCCGAAGCCCAGCTCAGCATTCTGGCTTCCGAAGCGACGATTTCCGGCATTTCCACGGACTGCAACTGCTGACATTCGGCGTTGCTGTCATTTTTGAAAAGCGGTCTGGCCTTCGATGACGGTTCAGGCCGCTTTTTTCCCGACAAATGGAGGCCGCAGTTCCGCCTCATGTTGGAGCGTTTCGTTGAAGAGACGCCGATGAGGTCGTTTGTTCCCCCTTCATGTTCAACAGGCAGGTTCGTCATGCCCGAAGGTTATTCACGAAGAAATTTTCTTAAACTGAGCGCGGCGCTGCTCGCAGGCGGGGCGGCCGTTGCCGATCCCACCAGGGCGCGTGCCATCGGTTATGTTGCTCCTAAAGGCGGCCC
>CALUPL010000081.1 GCA_944322635.1 uncultured Mailhella sp. | reverse complement strand
CCCTCCCCGCCTTTTTCGAAGACCGACTCCGGGTGTCCGCACGACGCCCGCCGCTGCGGCAAAGCCGCAAGGCGAAACAGGGGGGCGCGGGGGGAATTATTTCCCCCGCATTGCCTTTCCTGCCTTTACCTTTACCGACTCAGGAGTACCGCAGCCTCCCGTCGGCTCCAGATACGCTGTACTGGCTGCGAGGCTTACACGACGCCCGCTGCGCTTACAGCGGAACGGGCTTCTGACGTCGCCCGGGACACCGGAGCGGTGAGGCACGGCCTTCCGGCCTTCTCTCCCCTTTCGTCCAGTGCAAACAAAAAGGCGGCCCGAGTTTTCCCGAGCCGCCTTTCCGATATTTTTCAGTCTGTCAGCGTCGCACGCTCACGAGGTAGAGGCGAGCTGTGGCAATGAGCAGGAGCAGGAAATCCGGCCCCCATGCGGCCATGAATGGAGGCAGCGCGCCGCGCTGGCCGAGGGACTCGCCGAACATGGTGAGGGCGTACATGATGAAGGTACCCGCCATGCTTATGGCCACGGCGATATAGACGTTGGAGAAGCGCGAAACGATGGCCGCGCCGAGCAGCGCCATGACCACGAGGGAAGCGGCGTAGGCGATTTTGCCGTGCCACACGGTACGCAGTCCATCGACGTTGGATCCGGCTGCGCCGAGCTGTTCTATGGCATCGCCGAGCTGCCACAGAGGCAGCTGCTGCAGGTTGTTGGACTCGGTGGAGAAGAAAAGTTCCGGGTCCTGATGCAGGTCGAGGGTAAGGGAAGGCAGGACTTCCCGGCGGTAGTCGTCGGGATAGAGGCGCACGACGTCTATAGCGGTCCAGCCGTTTTCACTGCCGGTCACTTTCGGAGCGCGCACGATGACATCCACGTCGGCGTTGCCGTCCCTCACGTGGAATGCGGAAAAGCCCGTCCCCTGTCCGTCGGCGCGCAGCGTACGTATGGAAACGGTCCACCCGTTTTCCATGAACCACACGTCGTCCAGGGTACGGTCGTCCAGGTCCTTCTTTCGAACCTGCTCCTGCCATATCTGCTGGGAATAGCGTTCGCCTTCGGAAGCGAGGAACTGCGAACAGCCGAACTGCACGGCCCCCCAGAACACGCCGCACATGACAAGAATGGAGGCCACGGTAGCAAAGGAAATGCCGCCTGCGTGCAGTGCTGTGAGTTCACGGCTGTGCCCCATGAGGCAGAGCGTGACCACCGTGGCGAGAAGGAACACGGCGGGCAGGATCTGCGCCACGATGGAGGGCAGGCGCACGCCGAAGTACTGGAGGATCAGCCCTACGCCGGAGCCAGCCTCTATGAAGATGTCCACTCGTTCCACGAGGTCTGTCAGAAGATAGATGCCCACGCCGAGCCCCATGATGAGCAGAAGCAGGCGGGCGTGCCGCAGAAAGATGTAACGGAAAAGCAGGCTCATGCCTTGTCCTCCTTCTTCTTTTTGCGGCCTCTGCGCGAGTTCCAGTACTCGGTGATGCGCGGCATTCGTTCCTGAGCGGCGAGTCTCATGCCGTAAATGCCCAGAAGGAGGAACACGACATTGGGAACCCACAATCCTATGGCGGGATTGAGTTCTCCGCTTTCACCGAGGCTTATGCCCAGCATGAGCAGACTGTAGTACATGAGGAACAGCAAAAGCGCCATGAGCACGCCCGTCTGCTGCTTGAGGCCCTGGAACGAGGTTGCAATGGGAATGACGAAAATGCACAGCACCATGCAGGCAATGGGGAACACATGCCGCTTGTGGCGTTCCACCACTATCTTGCGGGCCATGCGCGGATCTGTTTTCTGGAGCTCAAGTTCGTTCTGCGTGTCGTACAGGCGTTGCCAGGTATATTCCTTGGGCTTGACCGGTCCCATGTCCACGCCCTGGAACAGGGAATCGAAACTGAGGCGCACGGCGTATTCCTGAAAGCCCATGATGGAAAGGGAATTATCCTTTTCCGTGTAGCTGCGGCCGTTCTTGAGCAGGAATATGAGTTCGCCGTTTTCGTAGTCGGCATCAAGGCTTCCGTCCGGAGCGAGTATGGTCATGGTGGTGCCGGCGGCGCGCCTGTCCTCCACCATCACTCCGGCCAGAGTACCGTTCACGGGGTCCACCTTGCGGGCGAACATGACCATGTCGGGCACGTCCTTGTTGAACACGCCGGGCTGCACCACCACACGGGCGCTGCTGCTTGCAATGTCCAGCACTTCGGAGCGGAAGTGCCCCATGCCCCAGGCCTGCCAGTACACGGAAATCCAGAAGCCGAACAGCGTGCACAGCAGGGAAAAGAAAAGCGGTGCGGGCAGCATCTGATACAGGCTCACGCCGCCCGCCTTGAGAGCCACAAGTTCCCTGTCGGTGCTCATGCGCAGAAAGGTGAGGAACACGGAGAGCATGCACGCTATGGGACAGATGATGAGCAGAAAGAAGGGACTCAAGTAGCCGAACAGGCGCAGAGTGTCCCAAATGCTCAGCTCAAGTCCGAGGAGCATGTCGCGCAGCTGCAGGGCGCGGCCCATGAGAATGAACAGAAGAAGAACCGCCATGGACAGAAAGAACGTCTTGGCGTGTTCCATGAACAGGCGTCGCTGAAGAAGGTTCATGCGCTGGCCTCGTCAGTCCGGCCTTCCAGAAGGCGAGAGAGAGCCTCCTGATCGAGGGGCGAAAGATTGAAGCGCGCCCCCGCGCTGTCCAGGAGCTCGGCCGTATCCGTGCCGGGGCATTCGCGACGGCGCTCCACAATGTAGGCGAGAGCGCGGCGCACCAGTTCTTCATGCTGCATAACCGTGGCCATAGGGAATCTCCACATGCGTCTGTCTTTGACCGGCGGGGCGGAACGCCACATCGGAAAACGACGTATGATAACCCGTTTTGCAAAAATGATGAAGGGATAAATTAGCCCCTTCCCCGAACGGAAGAGGCGGAAACGGCCCGAAAGGACGCGTCTTCCGCGTTCAGAGCTGTTTTCCGGCAGAAAGGCGGCCCTTTCTGAAAGTGAACCGCCCCGCAAAAAGCGCCGTGCCCGGAGAAAATGCCGTCGGAGGAAAGTCCGGGGGAGGAAGCGCCGTTTGCCGCACGGGACGGCCGCTTCCACCGGGAAGCGACGAACGGACTTCCGCACGGGGAGGCAGAGAAGCCGCAGGAAAGCGAAAGGAACGCTCTTTCCGAAAACGGAGGAAAAACGGCGGATGACGGCTCTTTCGGAGCGTTGCGCCCTTTTCCGGCCGATTTTCCCTGCCGGGGAAGCGCGGCGTTGCGCAAAAGCTTCCCGCAGCGTCATGAAACGGGCGGACGCGGCAATCCGTGCCCGCCCGAAGGGTTCTAGTCGAGCACCATCATTTCGTTGGGCTCCATGACCAGCGGGCGACAATCGGGAGCGTACTTTTTCAGCGATTCCACGAAGAGGTCGGCATTCTGGGCCAGCACGGGGAAGGTGCGGTAGTGCATGGGCATGACCACGGGGGCGCGGAGCAGCGCGGCGGCCTTGGCGGCAAGAACGCCGTCCATGGTGAACACGCCGCCTATGGGCAGAAGCGCGAGGTCGAGCTTGAAGCGGTCGGCAATGAGGCTCATGTCGCCGAACAGGCCGGTATCGCCGGAATGATAGACGGTGTGTCCTCCGGGCATTTCAATCACGTAGCCCACGGGAGAACCCACGGCGGCGGAATGGAAGGCCTGAGTCATGGTGAGTCTTGCGCCGTGCGCCTCAAGGGTGCCGTCCACGTTGCCGCCCATGCCGTAGTTGATGATCTGCCCTTCCGGCACGCCGTGCTCGATGAAGTAGCCCACAAGGTCGGCAATGCAGTAGAGCGTGGCGCCGGTGGTGCGCACGATTTCCACGGTCTGTCCCATGTGATCGCCGTGGTCGTGGGTAAGAGCGACGATGTCGGGACGGGGAATTTCGCGCCAGTCGGGAGCGAAGCGGTTTCCTTCGAAGAAGGGATCGATAAGAACGGACACGCCGTTTTCACTGAGCATGACGTTGGAGTGGCCATACCAGGTAATGTGCAGCTGAGACATGATTCCTCCGTTGATAAGGGGGATGGAAAGGGGGAAAGACTTCCCCGGTTCTCTCCGGAAGGCGTTTGCCCCGGAGGGGACGGTGACAGAGTTTTTCTTTTAATATCCCCCGCAGACATGGTCAAGCCATGAAAAAGGAACCCGCCTTGACAAAAGCTCCGGGGCGGGCAACTCTCGCACGAGTTCACGCCGTGACGCAAGGAGTCATCATGTCGCGCCCGACCATGCTTTTTCTCTTTCTGTTCTTCTGCCTCGCGCCTCTGTCCGCATCCGCCTTCGACGACGGTGTGGACAAGCTCAAGTTCTCCGCGCCCGACGGATTCACGGAACTTGCCGACCACGAATCCGATCTTTTTCTCGACACGGAAAAGAACGCCGTGCGTCACGGCCGTCTCATAAAAATGTACCTGCCGCAGTACATGGCGCATCAGTACCGCTACGGCAGCCGCGACGCCGTCACGCGCCAGGTGCTCATATGCGCCCTTGAAGGTCAGAGCCGTCCGCTCGATCAGAAGGACGCCGAGCTTCTGGCCCGTTCGACGGAAGGTCTTTTCATAGGTTTTTCACGCATACCGCGCAGCCGCATGGACACTCCCGCGCAGGAAATGGAAAACCGGGAACAGGCGCTTGCCGGCGCGCTTGCCTCGGGCACGCCGCTTCTGGTGGATTCGGTACGCACTTCAAGCGCGTTTCTCTACACGAGCCTCATCCACTTCAACATGGCGGAACGCGGCCCGAAAACCTGGCTTTCCACGGCCGTGGCCACGGCCGTGGTGCCGGTGAAGGACACCGTGCTTTTCATAACGGTGACCTCCATACTGGGCAACGAGAAGCCCGAGCCTCATCTGGACTGGGTGAAGGAAACGGCCACGACCTTTGCCGACATGATAGTTCGCGGAAACAAGACGGGAAAAAAATAGCCGTCAACGTTTGCGCGAAGCAAACGCTTGCCTTGCGACGAAAAATAGGATAGACACCACCAGTTACACATAATGCACACATCGGCAGCGGCCAGGGTTCCCGGAGACGAAGGGCGTCAACGGGTGAAGGGCCAGGGGTCGATGTGGAAGACAAACCCTTTTTTCTCAAGGAGAATCACCATGGCTTACGTTACCATGAAGCAGATGCTGGAGACCGGCGTTCATTTCGGCCACCAGACCCGTCGCTGGAACCCCAAGATGCGTCCTTACATCTTCGGCGCCCGCAACGGCATCCATATCATCGACCTTCAGCAGACCGTGAAGCTGTTCCGCACCGCCCACGACAAGATCGTTGAAACCGTCGCCAACGGCGGCAAGGTGCTCTTCATCGGCACCAAGCGTCAGGCTCAGGAAGCCGTCGCCGCCGAAGCCTCCCGCGCCGGCCAGCCCTACGTGACCAACCGCTGGATGGGCGGCACCCTTACCAACTTCGTGACCATTCAGAAGAGCATCGAACGTCTGAAGAAGCTCGAATCCATGTTCGCCGACGGCTCCATCAACCGCTATCAGAAGAAGGAAGTCCTCAGCTTCCAGCGCGAGCTCGACAAGCTGAACCTCACTCTCGGCGGCATCAAGGACATGGACAGCCTTCCCCAGCTCGTGTTCATCATCGACCCGCATCGTGAAGAGATTGCCGTGAAGGAATGCCGCAAGCTCGGCATCCCGATCGTGGCCGTCACCGACACCAACTGCGATCCCGACGTCATCGACTACATCATTCCCGGCAACGACGACGCCATCCGCGCCATCAAGCT
>CALUPL010000080.1 GCA_944322635.1 uncultured Mailhella sp. | reverse complement strand
GGGCCAGACAGGGCTGCGCCGTGGTGCAGCCGGTGGATCTGGAATGCGGTGCGGGCACGTTCAACCCCTCCACGTTCCTGCGCGTTATCGGACCCGAGCCCTGGAAGGCCGCCTATGTGGAGCCTTCTCGTCGTCCCACCGACGGACGCTACGGCGACAATCCCAACCGTCTGCAGCACTATTTTCAGTTCCAGGTCATCATGAAGCCCGCTCCGGCTGATCCTCAGCAGCTGTATCTCGACAGCCTGAAGGCCCTCGGTATAGATCCGGCCGTGCATGACATCCGCTTTGTGGAAGACGACTGGGAATCTCCCACCCTCGGTGCCTGGGGCCTCGGCTGGGAAGTGTGGCTGAACGGCATGGAAGTGTCTCAGTTCACCTACTTCCAGCAGGTGGGCGGCATCGATCTTTCTCCCGCCAGCGTGGAGCTTACCTACGGTCTCGAACGCCTTACCATGTATCTACAGGGCGTGGAGTCGGTGTACGACATCAAGTGGAACGACACCATCACCTACGGCGACGTGTACCATCAGAACGAGTACGAGCAGTCCTGCTACAACTTCGATCAGAGCGACGCGGCCATGCTGCTGCAGCATTTCAACGACTATGAAAAGGAATGCCTGCGCCTTATCGACGTGAAACTGCCGCTTCCTGCCTACGATTACTGCCTGAAGTGTTCCCATACGTTCAACCTGCTGGATGCCCGCGGAGCCATTTCCATTACGGAACGCGCCGGGTACATTGCCCGCGTGCGCACGCTTGCTTCCGGCGTGGCCCATCTTTATGCCGCCCAGCGCGAAGCCATGGGTTATCCCATGCTGAAGAAGGGGTAAGCCATGAGTCATTTTGTTCTTGAAATCGGCGTGGAAGAACTGCCCGCCCGTTTTCTCGCCTCCCTTGAGCGCGATCTGCACGACCGTTTTGCCGTGCTGTTCAAGGAGCACGGTCTGACTTTCGATTCCCTTACCGTGGATACCACGCCGCGCCGCGCCGTGGTGCACGCCCGTGGTCTTCTTTCCTCCACGCCCGTTCGCGAGGAAGTGGCTCTCGGTCCGTCCGTGAAGGCTGCCTACGATGCCGAAGGCAATCCCACCAAGGCCGCGCTGGGCTTTGCCCGCGGCCAGGGCGTAGATGTTTCCGCGCTTTTCCGTCAGGAAACGCCCAAAGGAGAATATGTGGCTGTGCGCAAGAAGGTTGGCGGAGTGTCGGCCTCTGCCATCATTGCCGAAGCCGCTCCTTCCATCATTGCCTCTCTTCCCTTCCCCAAGCGTATGCACTGGAGCGAGAGTCATTTCTTGTTTGCCCGTCCTCTGCGCTGGGTGGTGGCGCTTATGGACTGCGACGTGGTTCCCTTTACCGTGGCCGACGTTCAGTCCGGCCGCATGACCACCGGTCATCGCGTGCACGGCCGCGGCCCCTTTGAAGTGGCCTGCGCCGACGACTTCGACACTGTGATGGCCGAAAAGTGCGGTGTCACGCTCTCCGGCGCCGAACGCCGCAGAATAGTGGTGGAAGGCGGCAACGAGCTTGCCCGCGGCGTGGGCGGCCGCATTCTGTGGAAGGAAAGTCTGCTCGACGAAGTGCAGGGCCTCTGCGAACATCCCGCGCCCATTCTCGGCGGCTTCGATCCTTCCTTCCTGGAACTGCCTTCCGTCGTGCTGCTTACCAGCATGGAAACGCATCAGAAGAGTTTCGGCGTGGAAAGCGAGGATGGGAGACTCCTGCCGTATTTCCTCACCGTGGCCAACTTGAGCTCCCGTGAGCCCGAAGTGGTGAAAAAAGGCTGGGAACGTGTGCTGCGTGCCCGTCTGGAAGATGCGAGGTTCTACTGGAATACCGATATGAAGGCTTCCTTCGACATATGGAAGGAAAAGCTCGATCATGTCATCTTCCTCGGGCCTCTCGGTTCCATGGGCGACAAGTGCCGCCGTCTGGCCGAGCTGTGCCGCTGGCTGGCTGAACAGCCCGGCGTGAAGCGTGCGGCTGACGTGAACCCCGATTCCGCCGCCGTTGCCGGTCGTTGCGCCAAGGCCGATCTCGTCTCCCAGATGGTGGGCGAATTCGATACGCTTCAGGGTATCATGGGCGGTATCTACGGTCATAAGATGGGACTCGATCCCGCGGCCGCGGACGCCATTGCCGAGCAGTATCTGCCTGCCGGTCCCGACACCCCCGTGCCTTCCACCGATCTCGGCGCGCTTTTGTCCATGGCCGACAAGGCCGACACTCTGGTGGGCTGCTTCGGGCTCGGCAACATTCCCACCGGTGCGGCCGATCCCTTTGCGTTGCGCCGCTGCGCTCTCGGCATTGCCCGTATTCTCATTGAGAAAGGCTATCGCATTTCTGTAGAGGATCTTTTTGCCAAGGCACAGTCGCTTTACAGCAACGGCATCCGCTGGAAGCTGGAAAAGCCCGAGGCCCTGGCAAAGCTGAACGATTTCTTTGCCGGACGCGTGAAGAACTATTTCCTCACGCAGGGCAACGACACCCTTCTCGTAGAAGCGGTGATGGGCGCCGGATGCAGTGATGTGTGGGCGGCTTCCCGTCGTCTTTCCGCCCTTGTGGCAGAGAGTGCCAAGCCCGGCTTTGCCGATACCGCCCAGACCTTCAAGCGTGTGGCCAACATTTTGCGTAAGCAGGGGGCCGGAGCAACGGGTGCATACAGCCGTGAACTTCTTTCGGAAGAGCCGGAAAAAGCGCTTGCCGATGCCCTCGATGCCATGACGGCCCGCTTTGACGCACTGTGGGCCGAAGACCGTTTTGACGAGCTGCTCTCGCTCATGGAAGGCGTACGTCCGAAGGTGGATGCCTTCTTCGACGGTGTCATGGTTATGGACAAGGATGAGAATATCCGTAACAACCGTTTGAATCTTTTGCAGGTTCTTCTTTCCCGCATGAGCAGACTTGCCGACTTCTCGGCTCTGCAGATGTAGGAGAGCAACATTCTCTTGACAGAAAACGTCAAGACGAATAAAAATAGTCGTTCCGGCAATAACGGGCGGCGTCCTGCCGCCCGACATCGTATCGCATCACACCCCTCAATGGGGTCATCATTCTGGAGGATTCCCGTGGCCAATCATGCTTCCGCCATCAAGCGCCAAAAGCAGAGTGTCAAGCGCAACGCCCGCAACCGCGCCGCCCGTACCCGCATCAAGAACGTGGTGAAGGCCGTGCGCGCCGCTATTCAGAAGAACGACAAGGTCGCTGCTGAAGAAGCTCTGAAGACCGCTACTTCCACTGTTTCCAAAATCGCCGGCAAGGGCGTGATTCACTGGAAGAATGCTGCCCGCAAGGTTTCCCGCCTTGCCAAGGCCGTCAACGCTCTCGACGCCTAAGTTTTCTTTTTCAGGAAACACCGAAAGGGAGAAGGTTTTGCTTTCTCCCTTTCGGTGTTTCTGTTTTTAATTCCGGGAAATAATAAAGGCCTGTGAATGCCTGTAGGGTATTGCGGGAGGATAGGCGGATCTGAGCGTCTGGGATGAGAAAAAAGCGGCCTGCCAGGATGGAGACATGAAGAGAGAATGTGATCTCGGTCATGGCTCATAAGAAAAATTTTCTTTATCGTGTTTCAAATGCCCCTGCGGAAAGCTCGTAGGCCTGTCTGGCCGGACTTCGCATGGCGGAATCTGGAGACCCCCTCGGTGTTGCCTGCCGCCATGTTTTTTCTGGCACCATCGGGCATTGCCTCGTTTTTTGTCCCGCTCATGGTCAGTTCGGCAAATTCGGGGCGACGAAGATTTTTTATGGGGACTCTCATTCTCGTTTGAGGAGCATGCTATGTCGGAGACTGGAGAATCTTTCCGTGACGTGCAGGAAAGACTGCGGGCAAGCTTTCCGGAGCTCGGTGTTCAGGAAGTGGAAAGACTCGCGGCAGTCACGCGGCTTTGCTCGTTTTCCAAGGCGGAATGGGTATGCATGGAAGGAGACGGTTCGGCGGTCACCTTCTGGCTCGTGTCCGGCCACGTGGAACTTCTGAAAGGATCCGTGTCGGGCAAGAACACCGTGCTGCACGTGGTGAGGGCCGGACATTTTCTTGATCTTTACGGGGTGTTCGGCGGCGGTACGGCCTTTTTGTCGGCGCGGGCGCTCACGCCGTGCGTGGTGCTGGCCATGGACAACAGGGTATTCCGTGCTCTTCTGGCGGAAAACATAGGGTTGGCCCAGCGCGTCATGCAGGCGCTTGCCATGCGTCAGCGAATGTTCATCAACAAGATAGCCGTTTCTCAGGGCAAGATTTCCGTACGTCGCCGAGTGGCGGGCTGGCTTCTTCATAAGGCTCGTGTGGAAAAAACTCCCGTACTGGACGATGTCATGACACGTGAGGTTCTGGCGGGACTGCTCGGTCTTTCCCGCGAAAGTCTCAGTCGCCAGCTCAGCCGCTTCGTTCAGGAAGGACTCATACGACTGGAGCGCCGAACCATAGTCATTGTGGACGAAGAGGCCCTGCGCCGCTGTCTTCTGGAAAACTGACATGCATACCTGCATCGTATATTCTTCCCGCACGGGCAATACCCGCGCTGTGGGAAACTATCTGGCCGGACGACTCGGCCTTCCGATTTTTTCCGTGGAAAACGCTCCGGCTGACTGTGACCGTCTTATCCTCGGCTTCTGGACATGGCGGGGCGGCCCGGATGCGGCCATGCGCGCCTTCATGGAAACGCTGCGGCAAAAGAGCGTGTTTTTCTTCGGCACCATGGCGGCTTTTCCCGATTCCGACCATGCGGCACGCTGCGCCCTCCGGGTGGAGAGTATTCTTGAGAGCGGCGACTGCCGAGTGCTCGGGCATTTTTTCTGTCAGGGCAAGCTCGATCCCCGGGTACAGGCCAAAAGCACGCATCCGCGCACGCCGGAGCGCATGGCCCGTCTTGCCGAGGCGGCGAGGCATCCGAACGCGCAGGATTTCAGTCTGGCGGAAGAGGCCGTTCGGCGGGCCTTTTCTCTCGATATATCCCGTGAACCGGAAAAGACGGCGTCCGTTTTCTGGAAAATAAGCGCGTAGCCGGTTACCGGCGGAGAGTAGATCGAAGAGAATTGCCTTTGCGGAATTTTTTGACGTCGTGGAGAATGGGCCGTTTCGTCATGCCGTTTCATGGCTCCGACGCATCTCTCAGGCTTCTTTCGATGGGGGGCGGATGTGGTGCCGACGTTGAAAAACGTTTCATGGCTCTCACAGCAAACGGCGGCCTGTAATCTGCCTCTTGAAAAAATCCCCTGTTCGGGCGAGAATGTGCCTCGCGCAAGGGGAGGGCCTCGTTCGCCTCCCCATTCTTTTTCGTTTAGCGAGTCATGGTCATGTCCGAACAGCTTTTTCAGCTTCATTCTTCTTTCGTGCCCACCGGGGATCAGCCCGCCGCCATTGATGAACTGGTCTCCAATCTGAACGCCGGCATACACGATCAGGTTCTTCTCGGCGTGACGGGTTCTGGCAAGACCTTCACCATGGCCAACGTCATTGCGCGAACCAACCGTCCGGCACTTATTCTGGCCCACAACAAGACTCTCGCCGCACAGCTGTACGGCGAGTTCCGCGCTCTTTTCCCTAAAAACGCGGTGGAATATTTCGTTTCCTATTACGACTACTATCAGCCCGAGGCCTACGTTCCTTCTTCAGACACTTACATAGAGAAGGACTCGGCCATCAACGACAACATAGACAAGCTGCGTCATGCCGCCACGCACGCGCTTCTCACAAGGCGCGACGTAATCATCGTGGCTTCGGTGTCGTGCATTTACGGACTCGGTTCCCCGGAATACTATGCCCGTCTCATCATTCCCGTGGAGGAAGGGCAGGCCGTGTCCATGGAGAGCATCATCGGACGCCTTGTGGATATTCAGTACACGCGAAACGACTACGATTTTCACCGAGGCACATTCCGCGTGCGCGGCGACGTTCTGGAAATCATTCCGGCCTACGAAGACGAAAAGGCGCTGCACATAGAGTTTTTCGACGACGAGATAGACGGCATACGTGAAATAGATCCCCTTACCGGCGAGGTGCTGGGGCGCATTTCCAAGACCGTCATTTATCCGGCGAGTCACTACGTTTCCGACAGGGACAATCTTGTGCGTGCCATGGGCGACATACGGGAAGAGCTTCGGGAGAGGCTCATGCAGTTTCAGGATGGAGGAAAACTCCTGGAAGCTCAGAGACTGGAGCAGCGTACGCAGCTTGATCTGGAAATGATGGAGGAGCTCGGCTACTGCAACGGCATTGAAAACTATTCCCGTCACCTCGACGGACGCGCTCCGGGTGAGCCGCCCTCTACGCTGCTCGATTATTTTCCGAAGGATTTTCTGCTCTTCGTGGATGAATCCCACATGAGCATTCCTCAGGTGGGAGCCATGTTCAAGGGCGACCGCTCCCGCAAGAACACGCTGGTGGACTACGGGTTCCGGCTGCCCTCGGCACTCGACAACCGCCCGTTGCAGTTTGCCGAGTTCGAGCAGCGCATAGATCAGAGCATTTTCGTTTCAGCCACGCCCGGGCGCTGGGAACTGGACAGAAGCGCGGGACTTGTGGTGGAGCAGGTCATCCGTCCTACGGGCCTTCTGGATCCTCCCGTGGAAATTCGTCCGGTCAAGGGACAGATGGATGATCTTCTCGGTGAGTGCAAGGCCCGTGCCGCAAAGGGAGAGCGTGTGCTTGTGACCACGCTTACCAAGCGCATGGCAGAAGACCTTACCGAGTATTTCAACAACATGGGAGTTTCCTCTCGCTATCTGCATTCGGACATAGACACGCTGGAGCGCATTGCCATCATTCGTGCGCTGCGTGCCGGCGAGTTCGATGTGCTTATAGGCATCAATCTTCTGCGCGAAGGACTTGATATTCCCGAAGTGTCTCTTGTGGCCATACTCGATGCCGATAAGGAAGGCTTTCTCCGTTCCACGGGCGCTCTCATTCAGACCTTCGGCCGCGCCGCCCGAAATGCGGAAGGCCGCGTCATCCTGTATGCCGACCGCATGACGCCTTCCATGCAGGCCGCCATCAATGAAACCGAGCGCCGTCGTGCAAAGCAGATTGCCTACAACGAAGAGCACGGCATAGTGCCCCGCACGGTCATCAAGGCTCTGGATAATCCTTTGGATAATCTGTACGGCAGGGATGAGGACGGCGCGGCGAAAAAGGGCCGCAGTGCCAAGTCGGAAGGCAAGGTCGGGAAAAAGGGCCGCGGAAGAACAGTACAGAAGGCGGAGGCGGAAAATCCGCAGACGCCGGGAGACATTGCCAAGCTCATAGAGGAGCTGGAAAAGGCCATGCGCGCGGCGGCAAGGGAGCTAGAGTTCGAGCGTGCGGCGGAGCTGCGTGACAGGGTGCGGGCTCTTCGGGAGCGGCTGTACGTCAGCGGAGAAGAGGACGGAGAGCAGAAATAGCGTTATCGGTCGTAACGCCGAAGGTTGCGTCGTTGAGCGCGATGCGTGCTTTGTCTTTGCATACGGAAAATGCATTTTTTCGGCCGTACCGGATGTTCCGGCGGTCGTGAAAAGCCTGTTTGAAGGAGCCGGAGAGCGTTTGCCCGCCGGAAGTCCATAACGATTTGAGGCTCGGGGGACAATCATTCCATGGCAGATCACAAAAAGAATTTCTTCAGCGGGATGCACGACGGCATTCCCATTGCTCTGGGCTATTTTGCCGTATCCTTTACGCTCGGCATAGCCTGCCGCAACATTGGGCTGTCCGCGTTCGATTCCACGCTCATGAGCTTTACCAATCTGACTTCGGCCGGAGAATTCGCAGCTCTCGGCATCATGGCGGCCGGCTCGTCCTACTGGGAAATGGCACTCTCGCAGCTGGTCATCAATCTGCGCTACATGCTCATGTCCTGTTCTCTTTCGCAGAAAATGGCTCCCGAAACGCCCATGTATCACAGGCTTCTCGTGGGCTACGGCGTGACGGATGAAATCTTCGGCATTTCCGTGAACGTACCGGGCCGACTTGATCCCTTCTATGTGTACGGGGCCGTAAGCATAGCTTCCCCGGCCTGGGCACTCGGAACGTTGTTCGGCGTGGTGCTCGGCAACGTTTTGCCCGCACGCATCGTGGTTGCGCTCAGCGTGGCTCTTTACGGCATGTTCATTGCCATCATCGTGCCTCCGGCCCGTAAGGACAGACTGCTCGGCATGCTCATTCTCGTATCCATGGCCTTAAGCTGGCTCTTTGCACGAATGCCTCTTTTCAGCGGAATTTCCGGCGGCATGAAGATCATCATTCTCACGGTGCTTATTTCCGGCGCTGCCGCCTTCCTCTTCCCCGTGGACAGAGGCCTTGCCGGCGAGACAGGCAACAGGGACGGAAACGACGGAGGGGAAGACCATGCGTGATACGCTCATCTACATTGCGGTAATGGCCGTGGTGACCTATCTCATACGCGTGCTTCCGCTCACGCTCATAAGGCGCGAGGTGCACAATGTCACAATTCGTTCCTTTCTGTATTATATTCCCTATGTCACCTTGTCTGTCATGACATTTCCGGCCATACTGGATTCTACGGGCAGTCAGATTTCCGGCTTCGCCGGACTTGCGGCGGCCGTGCTGCTTGCCTGGTTCGGGGCAAGTCTTTTCAGTGTTGCCGTGGCGGCCTGCGTTCTGGTCTTCGTAATGGAGCTTTTCATCGGCTGACTTGTCCTCTCCTGGACGTGGACACCGTACCGGGAGAAAGCGCGGCTTCGGCGTCGACAGGCTTGGCGAGAAACTTTCTGCCCGAACCGGGAGCGGTCTGAGAAGCATGCTCCAAACGGAAAACGGCCGTTCTTTTGGGAGCTGCCGGAAGCGGAGGAATCATGAGCAAAGCCGTCTTTCATGTCATCAATCGTGACACTTGGGCCAGAAGCTCGTATTTCGACTACTATTTCAACACGATAAAGTGCCGCTACAACTTAGGTGCCGATCTCGACATCACGAATCTTCAGCGCTTTCGGCGTGAAAGGGGGCTTAAGTTTTTTCCCGTCATGCTCTATGTCGTCATGCGTGCCGTAAACCGTCATGAAGAATTCCGCATGGCATTCAACGAGCGGCATGAACTCGGCTTCTGGAACGAACTGTGTCCCTGCTACACGCTGTTTCATCCGGAAAACGAGACTTTCACCGACATATGGAGTGAGTATTCTGAGGATTTCTCCCGTTTTTACTCCACGGTGACGACAGACATGGAGCGTTATCGCCATGTGACGGGGAAGATCAAGGCGCGTGACGGGCAGCCGCCCAACATATGTCCCGTATCCAATGTTCCGTGGCTTGCCTTTACGCATTTTGCCCAGGATTCCTACGCCGAGAGCGAGTTTTTCTCGCCGCTCATCAAGTTCGGAAAATACGAAATGCGGGGGGAGAAGCTCGTCATTCCGGTTTCGGTATCCGTAAGTCACGCCGTGGCCGACGGCTATCACACCTGCCGTCTCATCAACGAGATGCAGGAGATGGCGCGGAATCCGGAGTTGCTTCTGTCCTGAACAGGCGGGCGGCAATGCCGCGCGGTCCAAGTCCACCGTTTTTTCGAGTGTCATGCGCGTCTTCATCCTTTCGCGGGATGGGGACGCGTTTTCTTATATTCTCGGGGGATGGAGCGTTCCTTTATCATCGGCAACCCCCTGCAGAAGAATGCGTTTTTTTCATCGAAGAGAACTGCGGCGAAGGCGGCTTTTTCGTAGAATATTCCGAGACCTCCTTCAAAGTACCAGCGGCGGGGCAGGCGAAGACGGGTATCGCCGAGCGCCGTTTTTTCTACCCTGATGGCGGGAACGGAAAGTTTTTTGCAGTCCGCCCCTTCCAGAAAGCCGTTGATCGAAGGCGTGGCCATGTTGTTTTCGTCGATATCGAGAGGCAGACAGCCGGGACCGTTGAGTCTGGAGGGCAGGTTTCGGTCGGCATCGTATAAAAGATTCATGTAGTCGCCGAGCATGAAGATCTGCCTGTCCTGCGGTTCAAGAGGCAGAAGCACGTTTTTGCCTTCGCGGCGCATGGCCATCCTGTCCGCAACGGATATGGAAAAAAGCGCGGTCATGGCCACGGCACACAGCGCAACGGGCAGAGACAGTTGCAGATGGGAAGCGGTTGAAGCGTCGGAAAACTGGAGCCTGAGGGCGAAGACGAGGCGGTTACCTTCCATCCAAATCCCGGAGAAGAGCAGACAGACACCGGGAATGCCAGGTACAACACTTTGGTGCGAAAGGAAAATCCGGCGCATAGTATAAAAGAACGCTGTTTGTGACGAGTGCCAGTGCTCCTGCGATGAGCAGTGTACCGTCGCAGGGAGAGACGTTTGTGCGGGGCCATGGGCGGATGCCTCCGGCTTCTGCGGCAGGAATGTTCATGGCTGCAATGTTTTCCAGCGGGCTCAGATAAAAAAGCAACAGCAGAACGGGAACGGCCGCCGCAAGTTCTGCGGGGCGGGGATGGGAGGGGCTTGAACGCGAAGGCAGACGGCGCAGGAGTTTGCGGCGGTTATTTTTCCTTTCAGAAAACGCACTATCATGGAAGCGGGCCTGTTTTCCCGTTACGCTGCGGGAAAAAAGGAGAAATTCATGCAGGCACGGGAAATTGTGCAAAGGCTTGCCGAAAAGGCGGACATACGCATCGACGGTGACAGGCCGTGGGATATTCAGGTACACAACGACAAACTGTACGCAAGGGTGCTCAAGCAGGGCACGCTGGGTCTCGGTGAGGCCTACATGGACGGCTGGTGGGACTGTGAAGTCATGGACGCCATGTTCTGTCGGGCTCTGAGGGCGCGCATCGAGCAGGCGTTCACCCGGAACATGCCCTTCTGGTTGACGGAGGCGGCTCATGCCTTGTTCAATCTCCAGAGCCGGGCCCGGGCGTTCATGGTGGCACGGGCTCATTATGATACCGATCCGGCGCTTTTTCGAACCATGCTGGGACCGACCATGCAGTACAGCTGCGCACGCTGGGAAGGCGTGGAGGCCGCAGGTTCCGTGGGGCTTGACGCGGCTCAGGAACAGAAGATGGAAATGATATGCCGCAAGCTTGCGCTGGAACCGGGAATGAGGGTGCTCGACATAGGATGCGGCTGGGGTACGCTTGCGCTGCACATGGCTCAGGAGCACGGCGTACAGGTGACCGGCATAACCGTATCGAGGGAGCAGCTTGCCTTTGCTCAGGACAAGGCCGCTTCTTCCGGGGCGGATGTGGAATACCGGCTCATGGATTACCGCAGTTTGCGGGGCGAATGGGACAGAGTGGTTTCGGTGGGAATGTTTGAACACGTGGGCAGGCGTAATTATCGTGAGTTTATGGATATTGCACGTAACTGCCTGAAGAGCGGAGGACTCTTCCTTTTGCACAGCATAGGCAGCAACGGTGCTTTCGGCGTAGGAGCCGGTGCTGATCCGTGGCTGACGCATTACATTTTTCCCAACGGGGTGCTTCCATCTCCCTCAACGCTCGTGGATGCGCTGGAGCGGGATTTCATTCTGGAAGACTGGCAGAACTTCGGCGTGGACTATGATAAGACGCTCATGGCATGGTATGAGAACTTTGAAACTGGTCTGCGGGAAGGGGCCTTTTCCTGTACGGAGCGGCAGCACAGAATGTACCGCTACTATCTTCTTTCCTGCGCTGGAGCCTTCCGGGCGCGGAGCATACAGCTCTGGCAGCTCGTACTGAGTCCGGAAGGCATGCCGGACGGGTACTGTCGAAGCATTCAGGGATAACGATGCCTGAGCATGGCGTTGGAGTGTCTTGAAAACAGACCAAACGCGCGGAATGAGCCGGCGTTTGTGCGGGGGCTCATTCCGCGCGTTCATTCCAAAAAGAAATCGGTGCGGAGAAACTGGAGAAAGGAGGAAGCCGGTTTTTCCCATCATAATACGCGGAAAAAGCGGACCCTTCGGAGAGAGGCAAGGCGGTCCGGGCGGCAGACGGCGCCTTATCCCGCAAGAAATTTCAGCCAGAGCCGACGGGTGCGCGGTCCGTCGCCTTCAAAAAGCCAGACGGCCTGCCAGGTGCCGAGCTGAAGACGTCCCTGTTCCACGATGATGCTCACCGAGGAGCCGAAAAAGCTGGCCTTGAGATGTGCGTCGGCGTTGCCTTCGGCGTGTCGGAAGCCGTAGTTCTGCGGCACGCGTTCATGAAGAAATCGCGTCATGTCGAAGGCGACATCCGGGTCGAAACCTTCGTTGATGGTAAGTCCGCAGGTGGTGTGGGGGCAGAACACCACAAGAACGCCGTTCTGCCAGCCATGTTCCGTCACTGCCGTGCTGAGGGCGTCGGTGACGTTTTTCATTTCTTCCCGGGAGCGGGTGGAGAGGGAGAGCGTTTCCATGGTCACGCCTTTTTGCGGCAGTCGGCACACACGCCGTAGAGCACCATGTGATGGGAGGTGGGAATAAAGTCGTGCACACGGCAGACCTTGTCCTGCAGCTGTTCTATGGCGTCGTTGACGAACTCTATTTTTTTGCCGCATCTTTCGCACACCAGATGGTCATGATGATGCATTCCCACAGGTTCGTAGCGCACCATGCCTTCTTCAAAGTTCACGGCAGAAGCGAGGCCCGCCTCACAGAGCAGCTTGAGAGTACGGTACACCGTGACCTGTCCGATGCTGTTGTCCCGGCTGCGTACCAGAAGAAAGAGTTCTTCCATGGACACATGATCATTGGTGTGCAGAAAGGCCTCCAGTATCTTCAGCCGCTGCGGCGTGACGCGCAGGCCCTTTTGCTTGAGATAGTCGGAGAATTTGTCTTCCATTTCTGCAAAATTCTTTTCCATAGCAGGTCCTTTGCGGGAGTAGAGTTTCCCATAAATACGCGCTTAAATCGCTCCGGTCAACGGAGCGGGCCTGTGTCCGCCGGAAAAGGAAACGGCGGATGCGTGTGGAAAAGCGGAGTCTATCGAAGTCCGCTTCTTGTCCTGTCGTCCAGAACTCGCAGCCAGACCGCCTCGGGAGCAAACATGACCGAGCCGTGAACATCAGTAAGCCACAGAGCTCCCCATTCTCCTCCGGGAGCGAAGTTCAGCGTGCAGCCGTTGGCAAAGCGCAGGCAGAGCTGTTCTCTTTCACGTCCCTCGTTCCAGATGCGGCTGGAGGCGACATCGACAAGCCTCTGACCGATGACGGAAGAAAACACGGCACTGAGATCACGCGGATACACGGCGTCCGCCTCCAGAACGCTGTCGGGGAGCCGTCCATCCATCATGCGCAGACTTCCGCCGCCGTGAAAGCCGAGCTCCACCCGGATCATGCCGAAGTCGAGGGCGAAGGGCTCGTCGCCGGATACATACACCTCGCGCCAGCCGTGCACCTGGGGATTCGGTTCTCCTATGGAATAGATCCGGTTCAGAGAGCGCACGCGCCGAAGCGGAGCGCCGATGAGTCTTGCGTTGAGAAAGGCCTGACGAAGTTCTCCGCCTTCCCCATGCGCGGAAGAGGCGTCTTTTTCCTGCTCGAAGGTGCGGGGGGCATCGTCGTCCGCCTCTTCGACATCATGATCTTCGGCGTTTTTTTCGGCGAGTGCGCCGTCGTTGCTGTCTGACAAGAGCGTTTCGTCATGGAGACCAGGTTCGGCGGAAGACGGCTCTTCCGAAGCGGGAACATCTTCGTTTTGCGCCTCATCGTTCTTGCCGGCGGCCGCGGCGGGGCCGATGTCGCCCGTTTCGGAGCGGTGGACAGGCTCTTTTCGGCAGTCTTCAGTGCCCCCTTCCCGCATCTGCGCCCTGTGTGCTGCCGCAGGAGGCGTGAGTCGGGGCGTGAAGGGCAGGCCGTGCTCTCTCAGGGACTGAAGCAGAAAAAGCTGCACGGCGGTGGAAAGATCGAGACCCAGTTCACGGAAAAGAGCATCGGCCTTGGCGGCCAGTTCGGGGTCGATGGGTAAAATGTCAGGCATGAGGATTCTCGTGGTTCAGGTTGACTTCCCGCAGGGGAGGCGTTGACAGTATCTCCCTGCCGGACGCTGAAATCAAGCACTTGCCGCGGAGGCGGGCTTTTCTTATGCTTTCTGCTCATGTGAGGCCGCACGACTGAGAACGGCCTTTGACCAACAAGGCGGAGCGAACATGAAACTGGCGGTTGTAGGCTCCCGTGATTTTGATGATTATGAGTGGATGGAGCGCTGTCTGCTTTCCGTTGTGGCCGCGGAGGAGCTTGAGGCCGTGATTTCCGGCGGGGCTCGCGGCGCGGATGCACTTGGCGCAAGGTTCGCTTCCGTTCACGGCATTCCGCTCATAGTTGTTCCCGCCGAATGGAAAAAGTTCGGCAGAGGAGCCGGTCCCATGCGCAATGCGGAAATCGTGCGTCTGGCCGACGTGATAGCAGCCTTCTGGGACGGCAGTTCCCGTGGCACACGCGATACGCTGGAACGTGCACGTCGTGCCGACAGACGCGTGATCATTTTTCCCTGCCGTCCCTGGAAAGACGAGGACTGAACCTTCCGGGGTTACGGTTCTTCCCTCACGGGAAGCTCTTCCGAAAGTACGTCGAAGAAGGGATGCCGTCTCCAGTCGCGCCAGTTGCCTATTACATAAACGAGGGAGCGGGCGCGGGTGAGCGCCACGTTCAGAATGTTCGGAGTGCGCGAGGCCCACTGGCGGCTGCCCCATCCGGCCTGTCCCGGCGTGGATCCGAGCACGAGAAAGACTATGTCCGCTTCCCTGCCCTGAAAGGTATGTATGGTTCCGCAGCGCACTCTTTCTTCGGAAACGTGCATGGCGCGCAGAAGTGCACGGCAGTGCCGGGCCACCTTGCGGAAGGGGGAGATGACGAATACCGATGCTTCCCGATTCGTGCCATCCTTCTCCACCGTAGGCCATTCATCCAGAAGTTGTATAAGGCACTTTCGCAGACAGGCGAGTTCTTCCTGAACAAGCTGGGTGTCCGCATTCTGTCCGTTCACATGAAACCAGCAGCTCTTTCCGAGTGCCGAATGCACGACGGGAAATTTTCTTTGCGCCTGAACCATCTGACCGTCGTAGGCAATGCGGTTGGACACGCCGAACATGGGTTCGGCACAGCGGTAATGTGCGCGCAGAGGATAGCCGGTCCACACCCGTCGTCCGGCGCTCTCCATCCATGTGCCGAGTTTGGCGCTCCTGTCGGCCAGAGTCTGGGCCGACTGGGTTTCCGGCGACCAGTCTTCCAGAGAGACAGCGTCCGTTTTCTGTCTTGCTCGCAGCGTGTCCAGAAGCGGAGCCGGCTGCGGAACCACGGGTTCTATCTGCTGAGGGTCGCCTATGACGGCCGCTTTCGCCGCGCGCCAGAGCGCTCCGGCCGCGCTTTGCGGTGTTGCCTGACCGGCTTCGTCCAGAAACACCCAGTCGAGCGACTTTTCTCCCATGCCGGAAAAAAGGCGGCTGAACGAGGCCAGTGTGGAAGAGACTACCGGAACCACGAAGAAAAGTGCGTTCCAGATGTCGGCACACTCCGTTTCTTCCACAGGAGTGCCACGAAGATAACGGGTGACGACGCCCATGTTTGTGGTGAATTCCCGTGCGCAGGATTTTATGGTCCATTCGTGCAGACGAAGGGCCTGAAGAAAAAGCCGGGAACGCAGGCGTTCAAGCTTTTCGTCGTTCCACACGCTTTTGGTCTGCCAGTTTTCGTCTTTCCAGAAGTCCCGGCAGGGGACGCGCAGCTTTTCGGAATTGCCCTTTTCTTCGTTCAGTTGTTCCTGAGCCTTTCGGGCAAGCTCTTCCAGAGCTTCAAGTCGTTCGGCAAGTTCCTGAGCCGCCCTGTTTTCTTCCCCGGCCGAGCTGCGCAGCGCGCGGCTTTCTTCCATGAGAGCCATGAACCTTCCGAGAAGAGGATCTGCTTTTTGCGGTGCGGTGGTACTTCCGCCGTCTCCGTCCTGACGCGCCAGTTCTCTCTTGCGGCTTTCCAGCGCGGCCGCCGTGGCAAGAAAGTCTTTTTTTGCCTGCTGCCATGCATTGCGGGCGGACTGCTTGGCTTCATAGCTGCGGTATCCGTCCAGCACTTCCTTCATGCCCGGCAGGGATATCTGTCTTTCCTGATCACGGAAGCCCCAGAACAGGGCGCGGGAAAACTGCTCACAGTTCCAGGCGGAACCGAGCACGGCGGCAAAGAGTCCCCAGGCGGGGCGCAGGGCTTCCGTGCTGTCGGCAGGTTGAAAGGCCGCGCTCACGGCGGAGGCCACGTCCGGAAAATATTCCGCATCGGGAAACGCGCTTTTGCAGACGGCTTCTTCTGAGGGAAGATGCCGGGTGATGTTTTCCACGGCGGCATTGTTGCTGCTTGCAACCACCATTCCGGTGCCGCGCATGATGTCTCGCCTGAGCACATAAAAGTCTCCGGAAGCATTGACAAACAGCTCGAAGGGCTGCCTGAGCGCAGCAAGCCTCTGCGCGCGCCGGACCACAAGTTCCGCCGCCACGTCGCACAGAAGTCTAGTCTTGCCGGTGCCGGGAGGGCCGTTCACGGCCGTAAGCTCTCCGTTCAGAATTTCCGTGACTGCGGCAAGCTGGGCGGGAAGAAGGTGCTGCGAGGGGGAAAACGGCCAGCGCCCCGAGGGCAGGCGTTCCAGAGAAAGCGACTTTTCCCGGGCGAGCCGACTTTCCTCTCCGGTCATGAGTACGTCGCAGCGTTCAGCGTTTTTTCCCGCCCCCTGCAGATAACGGGCGAATACGCCGCGAAATCCTGTTTTCGAAAGATGGAGCAGACGGTCGAGATCGGAGAGATAGAAGGAGTTCAAAAGATCGTTCTGAACGTCGTCTATGCGCCTTCCTTTGGGATCGGGGCGGAAGTACACGGAGCGCACCACCATGCGGGCTTCTTCGCCTTTCACCTGCATCATGTTGAACAGACGCTCGATTTCCTCATGAATCCACGGTCCCCGGAAAGGTTCGGCAAGCGCACTCCGGCGACGGTCGAAGTCGGACTGCATTTTCAGCATGTCGAGGGAGAGCTGGTCGAGGCTCCGGCCCGCAAGACAGCGCGCAAGGCCGGGAACGAAGGATGCCGGAACATAGCTTTCCGGCACGGGCATGCCCGTCATGTCCAGCACTACGGAGGCAAGACAGCCTTCCCCGAGTCCCGGTTCTTCCGGACGATCGGGAAGGCTCCCCGTCTTTTCCAGAATAAGGTCGGAAATATGCTGCCTCGGCATGACGCCCAAATAGACGATATGCCATGCTGCGGAAAAGCCCGAAGGCAGCGGGCGAAACCACGGAAGTTCTCCGCTTTCCACGCTCGTCCCGGCAGATAGACGAAGAGCAGTGTCGGCTTTTTTTGTGTCTCTTTCTGCGTTCCATGCAGGAAGGGAGGCGGAGACGGTTTCCCAGCGTCTTGCCCCGGTGACGGGAGGACGCGAGGAACGCGGCACTTCGGGAATGAGAAAAACTTCCGCATCGCGCCAGAAACGTAGTATGGCCGAGTTTCTGCGGCGGAGGGCGTCTTCTTCAGCTTTTTTTTCGGCGTCGGCCGCAAGATCCGCAGCGCGTTCCGCCTTTACCAGAGCAGGGTCGGAGCGCTGCTTCTGCTGCATCATAGCAAGCGCCTGCGATACGAGATCCGTCTTTTCTCCGGACGAAGAGCGGGAGGTCACCGTTTTTTTTGCTGTTGCACCGTGGCCCTGCCGTGCGCTCTGCGGGGCGGCGGAGGAAGATGCGGGAGCAGGCTTTGCGACCGTCTTTTTCTGAACCGCTGAAGGCTCAGGGCATTCTCCGGTATCTGCCATGGCAAGAAAGGAAGCCGCCATTCTGCGCACGCCGTGATGCCTGAACTGCACCATTACCTTGCCTTCCATGACGGCCAGAACCTCGCCCTCGCCCCACTGCGGAACGGAGGGATTGATGACCTTGTCGCCGATTTTGAACTCCATGAGCTACCCCCTTTCCAGAGCTTTCTTGGTTTTTCTGGTGGGAAGTGCGGAAAGCGGGTCTTCCGGCCAGGGATGCTTGGGGTAGCGGCCGCGCATCTCCGCGCGCACGGCGGCATAGGAGCCCCGCCAGAAACCGGCCAGATCGCGCGTGACCTGAAGAGGACGACCTGCGGGGGAAAGAAGATGCACGGTGAGAGGACATCTGCCCCGGCAGACGGAGGGCGTGTTTTCCTGGCCGAACATTTCCTGAAGCTTTACGGCCATGACCGGGCCGCCTTCCGGCAGATAGTCGATGTGCACGACGGAGCCGGAAGGAGCCTCCATAAAGGCAGGCGCCTCCTTTTCAAGCCGTCTGGAGAGTGCATGGGAAAGCAGCGCATGCAGGGCCTTGTCCAGAGGCAGGGAGGAAAGCTGCGACCGCTTTGTCATGCCCGTGAGCCACGGACTCAGCCAGTTGTCGAGAGGCGAGGATTGGAGAGCTTCGAAAAGCGCGTCGTCGCTCACGTCGGGCCATTCCCCGCCTTCGTCCATGCGCCGCATGAGAGCAACGCGCGCCTGCCACTGCCTGAGCTCTTCCGTCCACGGCAGACATGACGGCCCGAGTCGTACAACGGCCTGCGTGAAGGCTTCCAGAACCTTGTCTTCCGGAACGTCGTTTCCCCGCAGGGGAGCGTCGTCGAGAACGAGGCTTTGGAGCATGATTCTTTTTCGGGCAATGACGGATGAGCTTTGTTCATCCCAGACCACGACGTCTTCCTCACGCAGAAGATCGCCGTGAAGACTTTCCAGAGTGTCCTTGTTCAGCGGCGCGGCAAGATGAATGCGGCCCGTGCCCTGCGTGCCGCCGTCCAGAGAGGCAATGGCCAGAAAGGGAGTGTCGGCCAGGGGATCTTCCGGAGAAAGCTCCGCCCCCCGCCCGGAAGCAAGGCGGAACTTGCCGCGTTCACGCCTCTGTGCCATTCGTTCGGGCCATGCCAGCGACAGCATGGCTCCCGCGCTGTTTTCATCTTCCATGACATCATTCAGGACAAACGGCATCCTGGGGCGTACCAGTGAACATACCTGTTCTGCAGCCCGGCGAAGACGCGAGAAGCGCCGAAGTTCGGCAAGGCGGGGGCGGATGTCGCAGCCTGTCCCCTGAGAGCGCTCTTCCACGAGTGCGCAGAGGGCAGCGGCCAGAGGCAGGTGTTCGCCCGAAAGAAGGACCATGTGCGCAAGGCGAGGATGCAGGGGGAGTCGGGCAAGCTCTTCCCCGTGGGCAGAGAGGGAAAGACGTTCTCCTGTCTTTTTCAGCGCTCCCAGCAGTTCCAGCGTCTGCCTGGCTTGGGAGAGCGAGGCTTCCGGCGCCGGCGTGAGAAGCGGAAGTTCCTGAGGCATGGACCCCCAGGCCAGAGAGTCAAGCAGAAAGGGTGCAAGATCGGCCTCCAGAATTTCAGGACAGCGTGAGGGCAGAAGTTTTTCTCCCTCATGCCAGAGTCGTACGCACACGCCGCTTTCCACGCGTCCGGCTCGTCCTGCTCTCTGGTCGGCGGCATCCTGCGTGACTCGCGTGGTGATGAGTGCACTCATGCCCGTGGAGGGAGAAAAGCGGGAGCTTCGGGCAAGGCCCGAATCCACTACTACGCGTATGCCTTCAATGGTGAGACTGGTTTCCGCAATGGATGTGGCAAGCACTACCTTGCGTGTTTCGGGTGCGGCCGGAGCAATGGCGGCATCCTGTTCGGCGGCGGAAAGGTCGCCGTAGAGAGGATGCAGGGAGACACGGGGCGGCAGATTCGTGAGCAGTTCCGCCACACGACGTATTTCGCCCTGTCCCGGAAGAAAGACGAGAACGGAGCCTTTTTCTTCGGCAAGCGCGCGCCGCACGATGGAGGCCGTATGGGCAAGAAGCGCCTCGCGGCCGGAAAAGGTTCCGAAGCTGCCGGAGCCTGCCGGGCACGGCGAATACCGGATGTCCACGGGCCACATTCTGCCTTCGGCTCGGATGACGGGGCAGGGGGCAAGCAGAGAGAAGAGCTCCTCTGCATTCAGCGTGGCCGACATGACGAGAATTTTTAGATCCGGACGAAGAGCCGTCTGAGCCTCAAGGCAGAAGGCAAGAGCCGTATCGGCCTGAAGCGAACGTTCATGGAATTCGTCGAAGATGACGCAGGAGACGCCGGAAAGTTCGGGATCGGAGACGAGCCGGCGGGTGAGTATGCCCTCGGTGATGATTTCCACGCGGGTTTCGCGGCTTACGCGACTTTCGAGCCTCACCCTGTACCCTACTTTCTGCCCGACGGATTCTCCAAGAGATGCAGCCATGTATCTTGCTGCGGAGCGGGCGGCAAGGCGACGGGGTTCGAGCATGAGAATGGTACCTTTCATGTGGTCCATGAGAAAGAGCGGAACGCGCGTGGTCTTGCCGGAACCGGGAGGTGCAATGAGAAGAACGCGGTCGTGGCTGCGGAGTGCTTCAAGCAGGGCGGGAAACGAGGATTCAACAGGCATGTTCATGCGGGAAATGTAGCGGGAAGCAGAAAAAAAGAAAAGGCGCACCCCGAAGGGCACGCCTTTTTCATGAAATCAGAAGACCGCAGTTACTTGGCAACGGCGGCAGTATGCTTCTTGCCGGTGAGCACGGGCAGAGCCTCGCGCACGAGGAAGATGGCAAGAATGAACAGAATGGCGGCAAGACCGGCCTGCAGATAGGCCGCAAACAGGTCGCCCTGGCCGGAAGCGATGACGAGGATCTTGTCCTTGAAGGTAAGGGCCAGAGAGGTGAGGGTCACAAGAATCATGAACACCATGGGGAATATGAACATCTTGTGATTTTTGGCAGCGTTCTTGAGCCATGCGGCCACGGCCAGAAGGGCAAGGCCAGCCAGAAGCTGATTGGAAGCGCCGAACAGAGGCCATACCTTGGACCAGCCGCCCATGCCGAAGGCAATGCCTACGATGACGGTGAAGCCGGTGGAGATATACTTGTTGCACAGGATCTTGCGGAAGCCGGTGACGGTTTCCGGAGTTTCGCCGGGATTCAGCCAGAACTCCGTGAACATGTAGCGGGCAAGTCTTGTGCCGGTGTCGAGCGAGGTCAGGCAGAAGGCGGACACGGAAAGAATGAGCAGACCGTAGGCGGTCTTCTGGGCTGCGGGGCTGGAGAAGCCGACCACGGCGAGCATTTCGGAAATGCCGCGCGCAAACACGGCGGTGGGGGGCATCTTGAAGGCGTCGGCGCCGGCCTTGGAGTAGATGTAGCCGATGGTGATGAGGGATACGATGGCAAGGGCGCATTCCACGAGCATGGCGCCGTAGCCGATGATCTTGGCGTTCTTTTCGCTGTTGAGCTGCTTGGAAGTCGTGCCCGAGGAGATGAGGGAATGGAAGCCGGAAATGGCGCCGCAGGCAATGGTGACGAAGAGCACGGGGAAGAGGTACTGACCGTTCACTTCAAAGCCGACGAAAGCGGGCAGATCGAGCGTGGGGTTGGCGGCAAACACGCCGATGACGGCTGCGATCATCATGGCATACAGCAGGAACGAGCTCAGGTAGTCGCGGGGCTGGAGAAGAATCCACACGGGAGTGACGGAGGCCACGAGAATATAGACGCCGATAATGTACATCCAGGTGTCGCCGGCAAGATAGATGGGGCACTTGAGGCCGATGACGATGCACGCGATGAGCACGATGATGCCGACGATGGTGCAGAAGGAAAGCGACATGTTCTTGCGATACACGCAGAAGCCGAACACCACGGCCATGAGGATGAACAGCAGGGAAATGGTGGCGGTGGAACCGTTGGCCTCGATGTGGGAGCCGTCGGGAGCAAAGCCGTTGAAGGTGCTGGCCACGATGGAGGCGAAAGCCGCGATGACGAGCAGCAGCGCAAGGTAGGCGAACACGATGAACAGCCGCTTGGCGCGTACGCCTATGTTCTGGGAAATGACTTCGCCTATGGATTCGCCCTTGTGGCGGATGGAGGCGAACAGAGCACCGTAGTCATGCACGGCTCCGAAGAAGATGCCGCCTATGATGATCCACAGCAGGCAGGGCAGCCAGCCGAAGAAGGCGGCCTGAATGGGACCGTTGATGGGGCCGGCGCCGGCAATGGACGAAAAATGATGGCCGAAAAGCACGGGAGTCTTGGCGGGAACGTAGTCCACGCCGTCCTGCATGGTGATGGCGGGAGTGGGCCTGCTGTCGTCCACGCCCCACTGTTTGGAAAGCCATGAACCGTAGAAGATGTAGCCTGCGATGAGACAGGCGAATCCACCGATGAGAATGATGACGGAACTCAATTTAAATCCTCCTCAATTGAGTTAGCACTTCCCCAGATTTCCGAGCAGAAACTGTGTCAGATCCCGTCCGGCACGATTGACGGCCGCGGTTCCGGACGAAAGATCCAGAGCGGCGGCGCGAAAGTCCATCCAGCCGTGAAGCGAGAACAGAAAGTCCTTGTGGTGGCGCGTGCCGCGCACGGCCTTTGCCGCTTCTTCCGTCACGCTGTCGCAGATGAAAAGAGCGGTGATGAAGGACGACTTGTGCTCGATGTGCGGACGTATTCTGCTCATGCCAAGCTCAAGAGCCTTCCCCCGGCATTCGTCATAAATGTCCGCAGTCAGTTCGGGAACCGAAAACACATACACAAACTCGTTGATTTCCGTGCGCCAGAGTCTGACCTTGCGCGACAGCACGAAACATTCGTCAGCGGAGTGAAAGGCATAGCAGGCGGCAAGGCACGGCAGGTTCTCTTCAACGGGCTCCTTGTCGAAATAGACGGCATAGGCGTCGTTGAGCTTGGCAAGCATGCTTGATCTGCTGACGGGCATTTCATTCCTCCGTGAAGGCTCCGGCAACACCGGAGCGCATTCGTCGCTGCCGCGGAGGCTTTCCGACAGAACCGGAAAGCAACGGGAGCCGGAAAGGGTTATCGGCGTTTCCGTTCGGCATACGTCCGGCGCTTTGCGCCATCCAAGGGAACAAAGGTGGCGCAGGCATTTCACGATATCATGGAAAAATGTTGGTGCACAAGGAAAAAATCCTATTGTGAAAAAATAAATTAATATGGAACTGCGTGTATGACGCAACATTTTTACAGTGAAAATCAACTGTGAAAGAGTCTGTCGAACAAATAAGGGCAGGCATATAAAGACAGGTATGCCCGGCAAAGTGAAGGCATGGGTACTGTACTTGTGCAGAGTAAAGTGCCTGTTGCGCTCTCATCATGTGATATGACAAGTCTTCAAAACATATGATGACAACGGGATTTTTCACCGTCAGAATGATTTTTTTCATACGGCGCGTTCACGCTCCGTTGTCAGAGAACAGAAAGCGGCTGCAAGGCATGAAAAGTTTTTTTAGGGGAAGAGGCTTTTTGCCGGAAGGAAGGCGGATTTGCGGAGGACCGTGCGGAAGAATGCGGCCCGGAAGAGGGAAGAGGACAGGCATTCTGCCCGACGGCGGCATGGTGGCATCATGAGGGGGAGTTGCCTCCATAAGCTTGTGAACAGCCGAATGAAAGGGTGCATGACAGGGGAACTGGTCTTCCTGAAAAAGGGAAAATGCGCCTGAACATCATGTGAAGGTCGGCCCGGAGGATACAGAACGCGTATGCCGTAAGAGGCGTGCGCACGCAAAAAGGCGCGGCCGGAGCCGCGCCTTGTCATGCGTGAGCCGAAGGAGAAAAGTGCCTATGCCTTTGCCAGGGAGGAGAGGAATGCCTGAGCTTCTTCCTGCATTTTACGGAAGTGATTCTCACCCTTGAAGTCTTCCATGTACAGCTTGTAGATGGGTTCGGTTCCGGAGGGACGCACGGCGAACCAGCAGTCGTCGGTGACGATCTTGAGACCGCCGAAAGGAGCGTTGTTGCCCGGAGCCTTGGTGAGCACGGCTCTGACGGGGGAGCCGGCAAGCGTGGTCATGGTGACGTCGTCGGGAGACACGGTCTTGAAGGCGGCCTTCATTTCCGGCGTCATGGGGGAGTCTATGCGGCGGTACACGGGCGCACCGAATTTTTCTTCGAGTTCATGGTAATGCACGGCAGGGTTTTTGCCGGTCTTTGCGGTGATTTCCGCAGCGAGCAGACAGAGTATGAGTCCATCCTTGTCGGTGCTCCAGGGCAGACGGTCGGCACGCAGGAAAGAGGCTCCGGCACTTTCCTCACAACCGAGGCAGCAGGTTCCGGAATGGAGTCCGGGCACGAACCACTTGAAGCCGACGGGCACTTCCATGACCTTGCGGCCGTGGGCTTCGGCAACGCGGTTGAGCATGGAGCTCGTGACCACGGTTTTGCCTATCATGGCATCGGGACGCCAGTTCTTGCGGAATCCGTCCCTGCTGTCGCGGATGAGGAAGTCCACCACCACCGAGAGATAGTGATTGGGGTTCATGAGGCCTTCGGGAGTGACGATGCCGTGACGGTCGGAATCGGGGTCGCAGGCGAAGGCTATGTCGAAGCGGTCCTTCAACTTCAAAAGTTCGGCCATGGCGTAGGGAGAAGAGCAGTCCATGCGAATCTTGCCGTCGTGGTCGAGGGGCATGAAGCGGAAGGTCGGATCGTACTGGTTGTTGGTGTTTTCGATGTTCAGTCCGTACTTTTCGGCAATGGGGGCCCAGTAGGCGAGGCTTGCGCCGCCGAGCGGATTCACGCCGAGTTTGAGGCCGGACGCTGCAATGGCGGGAAAGTCGATGACGTTGCGAAGGTCGTCCACATAGCAGGTCACGTAGTCATGATCCTGCACGAGTCCGGAGCGCAGGGCCTTGTAAAGGCTGATGCGCTTCACGTCCCTGTTGCCGTCTTCCAGAAGCTGATTGGCCCGGTCCTGGATGCGTGCGGTGAGTGTGGTGTCGGCCGGACCGCCGTGGGGCGGATTGTACTTGAAACCGCCGTCCTGGGGCGGATTGTGGGAAGGAGTGATGACTATTCCGTCTGCCGTGGCCGTGGACTGACGGTTCCAGCTGAGAATGGCATGGGAAATGGCGGGAGTGGGCGTGTAGCCGTGGCCGGTCTGCACCATGGTTACCACTCCGTTGGCGGCAAGTACCTCCAGAGCCGTGCGCCAGGCCGGTTCGGAAAGGGCGTGCGTGTCCTTGCCGAGGAAGAGCGGACCGGTGACGCCTTCGGCCTTGCGAACGTCGCACACGGCCTGTGTGACCGCAAGAATGTGGGCTTCGTTGAAGCTGGTGCGCAGAGAGGAGCCGCGATGGCCGGACGTGCCGAAGCTCACGGCCTGTTCGGGAACGTCGGGAGCCGGCTCATAAGTGTAGTAGGAAGCAATGAGCGCGGGAATGTCGGTGAGCTGATCGGGGCGGGGAAGCTTGCCCGCCTGAGGGTCAAGAGCCATGATGAGTCTCCGAAAATGAGGCAGAGGTGACAGAACGTTTTGGGAAGTAGAATACGCCAAAAGGCGGAGCTTGTTAATATGGGAGAGAGGCGCTGCGGGGCTTTCCCGGAATTTTTTCGTATCGTTTTTTTTATCGGCCGGCGCGGGGTGAGGGGAATTTTTATCTGTTTTCTGAGCAGCGGCGGCAGGGGCGTCCGTCTGTATTCTGCGCGGCGGCAGGAAGGTTACCGGGGATGTTCCAGGCCCCAGATGCGGATGCGTTTTTCCCTTTCGTCGGCGTCGGGCAGAAGAGTGCGCAAAAGCGTGTGGAAGCCCGAACCGTGGTTCATGGCCCGAAGGTGGCACAGCTCATGGCAGAGCACATAGTCGATGAGGGGGAGCGGCATGGCAATGAGCTGTGCGGCAAGGGTGATTTCTCCCCGGACGGAGCAGCTGCCCCAGCGACGCCTGAGAGAGCGCACGGTAAGGGAAGACACACGCGCGTTGTCGCCGAAAACGGCACGGGCATGGCGTTCCATGCGGGTAAGGCGTTTGCCGAGCACAAGTCTGGCCGTGTCTTTCTGCCAGCGCAGAAAGGCTCGTTCCAGGGCTTTGGCATTTGTTTCGGCATCGGCTTCCGGCCGCAGACACGGCAGTTCAAGCGTGTGACCGGAAAGTCGGGCACGGACGTTTTTTCCGGAGCGCACGGGGCGTATGAGGAAGGGCCGCGAGAGATACAGGGCGGTTGTGCCGTTGCGGACTGGGGCGGCCATGCCTCGGTGAGCGACAAAGAAGTCTCGTTTGCTTCGAACCCAGTCGATTCTGGCTGTCATGAAGGAGAACACCCGTTCAAGCGGCAGACGGGCCGGCGCCTTGACGCATATCGAGCCGTCGGCTTTCACCGTCATGCGCAGGGTGCGGCATCCGTCGCGCTGAAAGAGAAAGCACAGATCCGTTCCGGGCAGCGTGAGCTTCTGCTCTTCCAGTATTCTCCGGGCACTTTTCTTCCGGGCGGAGCGGCGGGACGCAAAAGGATTCAGCACAGCCATTTGCGGCTCGACGGGAGAAGAAGACAGACGCAGCTTGCGGCCATAAGTACGAAAAGAACGGCAAGAACCATGAGTTCCGCAGCTCCGGCTTCGGGCAGAGCACGCCCTATTTCAAGCAGAGATATGATGCAGCATCCTCCCCATGCCGGCACGAATCCCGCATTGCCGCATACGGCGAGAACGTGACGGAGGGCGAAAAAACGCCAGGCTGCGGCTATCATGCTCTGACTGCCGTGGTGTATGAGTGGCGCGGGCGATTCGGCGGGAAGAGCGAAGCCGTGAAGAACCAGAGCGAGAAGAAAAATCAGCGACAATGTGCTGAACGCGCGAATGGTGCCGGGCCGGGGAGAGTCGGGCCCCGGGCGGGGCAGAAGCGCGGCAGCTGTTTTATAGGAAATGTACAGCAGAGGGCAGGAGAGCAGAGGAGCGAGAAAAAGCGCCGCCGTGGGCAGCATGAGTTCCGGTACGCCGATCCATTGAAAAAACGGACGTGCACCGGGCAGAAAGAACAGGGCGAAAAGGGCGAAGGAAAAAAGTATGGCGCGGGCGGTCTCGCGCACGATGTCGCGCAGAGGCCGAGTATGGTCGGGCCAGCCGTGCAGCACGGGAGGAAGAACCAGGGAAAGGGCGGTGATGAGCGCAAAGGCCGTCCAGCCGGACTGGGGCGACAGACAGTCTTCGAGGGAAAGAAAATCGGCGCAGATGAGAACGAGCCATCCCGCAAAGGGGATGGCCGTCAGTGCAAGAAGGAGAAGAGAGAAGAATCGCGGAATCATTCTTCGGCGGCAAGTCTCTTGAGGAGGTCTTCCATGCCCACCACGCCGACGAGACGGCCGTTTTCCTGAACGGGCAAGGTGTAGTAGCGCTGTTCCACCATGAGAGAGGCAATGTCTTCCACGGGAGTATCGGGGGTGATGGCATGAGGATCGGTGCTCATGACTTCGCCCACGGTGCTTGCTGCCATGCGGCGCAGCTCGCGGGAGAACTTGCCCGGCATCTGCATGGGAATGGCGCCGCCGAGCAGCAGAAAGTATCCCGGAGTTTCCAGCTTCTTGTCCAGGGATATGAGGTCGGACTGCGTGAGTATGCCGACGAGCTTGTCGTTTTCCACAACGGGAAGGCCGTTGAAATGCCCGTCGAGCAGAAGCCTTGCCGCATCGCGCAGCGTGGTATCCCTCGTGACGGTGACGGGGTTTGTGGTCATGATGTCGGCTGCAGTCTTCATATCGTTCCTCCAGCGTGGAAGGTTCTTTTTGGAAACAACGCTCCTTGCGTTGTATTCATTAAAAAAAGAAGGATGAAGGCTGTCAAGAGATACTTGCCGTCTGAGAGTCGTGGCTCAGTTTGGCATGACGGCATTGACGCAGGCGAGAGCGTTCAGCGTGCGCGGAAATCCCATAAGAGGCAGACAGGTTTCCAGGGCGTCTATGAGCATCTGCTTTTCGTTGCCCACGTTTGCATTGCCCTGCACGTGGCTTTTTACCTGCGGCTCGCATCCGCCGAGTGCGCTGATGATGCAGAATGTCAGAAGCTCGCGGGTTTTCAGATCAAGACCGTTTCGCGTATAGATGTCGCCGAAGCAGAATGCGGAAAGATGTTCGACCACGATGGCCTTCTGACCTTCGGGGACGGAGGCATGCATGGCGTCTATGGCGCTGCCGAAAATGCCTTTCTGCACGGCAAGCCCCTTTTCGAAGCGGTTTTCTTCCGTGACTGTGGCCGGACTTTCCAGAGGCAGGGCCATACCGTGCGCGGCAAAAACGCTGTTGACGGACATGAGAGCGCGTTTTGTCAGAGGGAATCCTATGTAGGGCGCACACTGGTAGAGAGCTTCTCTGATTTTTATGGGAGAAACGCCCTCTGACAGCGCCGCCTTTGCGCATTCTCCCGCTTCCTCTCCGCTTTGCAGAGCTGTGAGCACGGCAATCTGGACGAGACGACGGGTTTCTCCGTCGAGAGGACTGCGACGGCTGAATGCGGCTTTTTCGAGCCGGGCGTTCATGGCGAAAAGATCGGGATCCGTCTGTGCTGCGGTACAAGTACGAGGCTCTTCGGGGAGGGAAAGGGCTTTGTTTCTGTTCATGGCTGACTCCGTTACGTTTGTTTCGAGTGGACGTATGGCGGCGGAAAGAGAACATCCGCGCCTTTCCGTCCCTCGACGAAGAATGTCAGATGACCGCATTCCGGAGAATCTTCCGTTTTCCGGAACGGCGGCAAGGACAAGGGCAGCATAGTTCCGAGCTGCTGCACGGCATAGCGTCGTTTCTCTCTAATTCTTGCCTGAAACTGCCGTGAGTGGAGGAGCCTTGTCTTCTTCGGAGTCTCGTTTCATCCCATGGAGAAAGCGTCTGTTCGGGAAAAACGCCGTTGTTTTCTGGGATGCTTTTGTATGCGTGTCCGGTCGGGCATGCCGGATTCCGAGCTTCTTTTCAGGGAGAAAAAAGAGAAAACACGAAGAAATCAAGGAAAAAGAATAAAATATTTTCATTTGTATTATGTTGATATACAAAGATTTTTTATATTTTCTTCTGAAAAGGACAAAAAAAAATCGCTTCACCCCCTTTTCAACTTCGAAACCGGGCTTATTTATGGTTCGTCGCCGGGAGCGAACGTTTCCGGAGTCAGCGCTTCCCGCGCTGTTTATTTTGTCCTTCATCCGGCTTCTGCCGGGGAAGCGCGGGAGGTATTCCTTTTACAACAAATTTTTTTGGGAGGATATGGGTAATGAAACCCCTGAATGACCGTGTGCTCGTGAAACGCCTTGAATCCGAAGAAAAGACCGCCGGTGGTCTGTTCATCCCCGATGCCGCCAAGGAAAAGCCCTCCAAGGGTGAA
>CALUPL010000079.1 GCA_944322635.1 uncultured Mailhella sp. | reverse complement strand
GGTCTGATGTCGCGTAAGTGAAGACATGGCAAGGCCTCCAGGAAATATACATATGATTTTATTCCCACCATATTCCCACCACGTCAAGCCGAAAAAGGCCGAAAATCAGAAAAATGGAAAGAAAATGTAAATATATATTTTTCAAATAAATAGTAATAGTTAGAAAAAAATAGAAAGCAATAGAAAGATATGACCTTAGTTCTCATAACCCGAAGGTCATTGGTTCAAATCCTTTCCCCGCAACCAGAGAACACAACCCCTTACGGTGAGAATCGTAAGGGGTTTTTCGTTTAATCTCACATATCGGCGGGAAGATGATATGCCGCGGTTATATGTTCTGGAGGCCGCATGGTGACATGCAGGGCACGCTGTCCGTTTTTGCTGTAGGCTGCTTATTGCGCCCGGAGGACAGTTTCCGGAGTGGAGAATCTCGCACCGATTTTTCGAGTTCGGGCCTGGTTGAATCTAAAAAGCTGACGCAGGCCGAAGAGTGAACATCTCCTGAATAACATAAACAGTGAAGTCATTGCTGTCAGCAATGGCTTCACTGATGGGGCTGCATGGCATTTTTTTCGTCAGGGGACTGACGATGCAAAGAATGCCGTCGGCATGACTTCTTGGAGCAGCTTTAAGTCTGGTTTCTGCGGTAGAAGTTTTTTGAGGAGTAAGTGCGGAAGACTGCCGCATGCTGGCAGTCTGGCTCAGTTCCGAATTTCGGGGGAATGATCCATGGCGTCCCGAGCGGAGATGATCAGAACAACGGAAGAGTCCGCGGACATTAAACGCAAAAGGCCCCGACAGAATTTCTTCTGTCGGGACCTTGCGCATATCTGACGGAGGAGCCGTTTTCACAGACGGAAAACGGTCGGCAGGAACGGAATCAGAGCATTACGCAATGGCAATGGTCTTCTTTTCGGGTTCCTTCTTTTCCGGAGCCTTCGGGAAAGAGAGCCTCAGAATGCCGTCTTCAAACGTAGCGGAAACGTCCTTGGGCTCGAGGGCTTCGCCGACGTAGAAGCTGCGGCTGCATTCGCCGGAGTAGCGTTCGCGGCGCAGATACTGTCCCTTCTTGTTCTCCTCATCCTTGTCCAGCCCCTTGGCCGCACTGATGGTGAGGTAACCGCCGTCAAGTTCGATTTTCACTTCGTCTTTCTTGAATCCAGGCAGATCAATGTCCAGCTCGTAGGTGTTTTCCGTTTCCCGCACGTCAGTCTTCATGAGATTTCTGGCGTTCTTGCCGAACACCGGATCATGTCTGTTGTTGAAGACGGGCATAAAAGGATCACCGAAGAAGTCATCGAAAAGTCTTTCACCAAAAATACTAGGCAGCATAATAAAAACCTCCAGCCAAAAATAGAATCAATGCATCATTGCGGAAGAAAACGTCCGCTTTCTGTTATTCCCGGATGAGGATGCATTCCTCACCTTGCGGAAAGATGATTGATTCTGTTTTTCATGAACTCCTTCTGGGGAAAGCGTCCCTGAAAAACATACCTTTACAATAGGAACGAATGGCGGGTTGTCAACGTCGCAGAGAAAAATTTTTTCATTTTAAGGCGAGATTTTTGCAGCGAGGGGAGGCGTTTTGCTGAAAATCGGGCAGTGGCGGCCTTTTTCACTGTTCAGGCCGAAGAACAGCGGCTCGAAAAATTTTGTGTGGCCTGGCGTCGGCTGCAGGCTTTGGGTGAACGGGGACTCTGTGCCGGATGGAGAAATTTGTGCGGGAAAAGGAGCGCCCGCCCGATGAATGTTCGTGTCTGCGGCGTATGGAGCATATGGTTCTGGAGCGTGTCGAGCGTAAATCATGGCGGCCTCTGGCTTTTTTCTCCATAGTCGGAGGAGTGCGGCTGACAGAGCCGTCGATTTCTGTTCGACAAAGGGGGAACTCATGAAGCTGTTTGGGCAAGTATTGCGCTCGAGAGTCGTGAGCAAGGGGCGCTCTTTCCGGGACCTGATGCCGATGTTTTTTGCTTTCCTCGCACTTGTTGCGGTTTCCGGTCGTGCGTATGCCACGGATCTTACCGGCAACGGCAGTGCCTCCGTGGTTTCGGGGGATTCCTATGATTATGTGTATGGCCGCCGTTCCCAGGGAGGGGACGCTTCGGCCAGCGGCAGTCTGGTGAACGTGTCCGGCGGAACCGTGTCCATGGATCTTTACGGCGGCTCGGCTCTGAGCCGCAATGGTTCGGCCGAGGCTCTGAACAACAGCGTTGTCGTGAGTGGGGGGCTCTCCGGATTCAACGACAATATTTACGGCGGTTATGCCAGAAGCTATGTGGGGGGAGCCACGGCGGACGGCAACAGCGTGAGCATGGACGGCTCGCTTCGTTTCGGCCCCTGGGTGCAGACCTTCGGCGGCTATGCCAGAATGTCCGGGGGCGAGGGGGCTGTCGAGGCCGTGGACAATCATGTCGCCATAGGAGGCAGCGCCGCCCTGAATTTTGTAGTGGGCGGCGAGGCCTACGGCGAAACTTCCGCTCAGGCTACCTCGCTGGCTGCAGATAATACTGTCACCATTGACGACGGCTCCGTCAGTCTGCTTTACGGAGGCTATGCCATAGCCCGGGGAGATGCCTCCGCCGTGAACAACGTTGTAACCATTGCCGGAGGAAGCTTCGGTGACGTGGTGGGCGGTGAGGTGCACAGCTATGAGGGAACGGCTCTGGCTGAAGGGAACTCGGTAACGGTGACAGGTGGCGAGGGGACGGCAAATATTGTCGGCGCATCGGTTCAGAGTGATGAGCTGACGGCTCGGGCCTCAGGCAATACGGTGAGCGTGTTCAACGCCTCGGTTGCAGGCAGCGTGACGGGTGCCTTCGCCCCCGAGAGCAGCGTTCCTGCGGATTTGAACGGCAACAGCGTCATCATAGGAAAGGGAGCAACGGTGGAAGGGGACGCCGTTGGCGGCGCGATAACGGGCACGACGCCGGGAAGTCGGGCGGATTCCAACATTGTGGCCGTAGTTGACGGCGGCAGAGTGGAGGGGGACATCATAGGCGGTCTCTCGGAGGCAGAGAACAGCTCGACCGACTACAACACCGTACTTGTACAGAATGCCTTTGCGGGCGGCAGCATTTATGGCGGAAATGCCGGAGAAGGCAGCTCGGCACGCTTCAACAACGTCATTATCGGAAGCGGAGCTTCGCTTGCTTCCACGACGGAGATTTACGGCGGTTTCGTCGGCGGTTCTCCCGTATCGGCTTCAGGCAGCGGCAATACGCTTTTCATAGACAGCTGGCAGGGAAGCGCGGCACGAGTGGAGGGATTTGAGAACCTGCACTTTGTGCTTCCCGCTCCGGGGGCTCCTGTAGATGTTCCCATGCTTGCCGTGACGGATGCCCAGGAGGGAGACTTTGCCGGATCCACGGTGACAGCACAGCTTCCCGACGTCATTGCCGGGGGGCGTGCCTACATGGGCAGGACGTTTGTTCTGCTCAGCGATGCGAGCGGTGCCGTCGAGCAGGCTTCCGCCGGAAGACTTGTCAGCCTTCTGGGAGGCTATGCCACGTATTACGACGGCATTCTGGAAAATACCGGTACGGCGGTGCAGCTGCATCTTCTTGAGGAAGTGCGCATGAATCCACGCATAGCCGCCCTTACGGAGGCCCGCGCCGCCGCGGCCGGACTGCTCAATCAGGGAGCGGATCTGGCCGCGGCTTCGGGGCTTCGGCATGCGCGGGAAGCGGCGGAGCATGAGGGGGAAAAGTGGCGTCCCTTTGCGGCCGTTTACGGTGGAGCGTCGCGTTATCACACTGGTTCCAGAGCCGATACGGAGGGATTTTCCGGCATGACCGGTCTGACGGGCAGCTTCACCGGAGCGCGCGGACGCACGGTTCTCGGCGGGTTCTTTGAATTCGGCCGGGCTCACCTGGATACGTTCAACGGATTCTCCGCCGGCAATGTGAACGGCCGAGGGGACAGCCATTACCTCGGTGCGGGCGTTCTGGCCCGGTACGACGTGGCTGAAGGGCCGCTTTCCGGCCTGTATGTGGAAGGCGTGGGACGCATGGGCAGCATCGATACAAGATGGCACAGCGATGATCTGCGGGACAACATGGGGCGGCCTGCTGATTACGATCTTTCCAATCCTTATTACGGCGGTCACGTAGGACTCGGTCATGTGCTTCCTCTGGGGGATGCCCTGGATATGGATATCTACGGCAAGTTCTTCTGGACGCATCAGGACGGAGATGAAGAGAACATGAACGGCGACAATGTGCATTTCAACAGCATGGATTCCCGTCGTCTGCGTCTCGGCGTCCGTTTCGACTGGGATGCTCCCCTTGGTGTGACCCCTTATGCGGGGGCGGCCTGGGAGCATGAATACAGCGGAACGGCCCATGCCATGGCCAATGAGTTTTCCATTCCCGATGCATCCCTTAAAGGCGACAGCGGAGTGTTTGAGCTCGGTTTTTCCATGGAACCTGGAACCGGTCCTCTGACCATGGACGTGGCCTTTACGGGCAGTGCGGGGGAACGGGACAGCCTGGGCGGACACCTCAGCCTTCTCTATCGATTCTGAGGCAGAACGCAGCGTCGAATGCCGAGTTTTCAGGGGAAATGTCTCGGGGATGATCGGAACAGACGGTGCTGAAAATTTTTTGAAGACCCGGGGCACAGTTGGCGGAGTATTGTTCCTGAGGACGAAGAAGCCGTCGTATTACGGACGAACCGCGAAAACAGGGCTGCTCCGACAGGATGGGATTCCGGCCGGAGCTCCTTTTCTCTGCCGTACATGCCTGCCGTCCATAGAGCCGGGGAGACGACTCGAGGCGAAAGGGGAGGAGAATTCGAAGGGAACGCACTTGGAAGACGAGCGGGCTTTCGGAGCGCTTCCGGTTCTTCCATCCGCACGACGGCGGAGTAAAAGGACAAATCGGCCGGCCCGGCATATGGGAAAAAGGTGAAAAAAGGCCGACGGTAAAAAAAATTTGAAAAAAGGTGGAAGAAAAGGCTTTACAAAGTCACGCCTCTTGGGTACAAGTCTCTTGCTGTTTGCGGGGAACTTCCTGAACAGGAAAATTTTTCTTGCCAAGAAGAATTATTCGAGATAAGTTCCCATACCTGCTGCTGGCGTAGCTCAACTGGCAGAGCAGCTGATTTGTAATCAGCAGGTTGCGGGTTCGATTCCCATCGCCAGCTCCATATTTTGGAGTGACGAAGAGAAAGAGCTCCATATTTCCCGAGTCGTTCGATTCGGGTGGCCGGTGAAGGTCACGCTCCTTCTTCCGGTTGCGGCAAGAACGCGAAAGCGTTTTTGTATAGCGTGGTGGGGTTCCCGAGTGGCCAAAGGGAACAGACTGTAAATCTGTCGTCGTA
>CALUPL010000078.1 GCA_944322635.1 uncultured Mailhella sp. | reverse complement strand
TCGAAAGCAACTTGTCCTAAAAAATTCAATTATGGCGGAGACGTATAGGAGTCGAACCTACCTCAGACCTCTCAGCCTGACACTGGTTTTGAAGACCAGGCGCAACACCGGTTACGAGACGCCTCCGCCAGCGAAAATAGAGAAAAGCCGCCCTGCCGTCAAGCTTCGCCATTTTCTTTTTTCCCGGCTCCTTGCATTATGCCGAAAGAAGCCTTATCGTCATTATGAATCCGCAGAATTGTTGCGGTAAACCTTGCCATTGACCCCTTCGGGAGGAAACATTCATGAATAACGCTTCTCGTGACCAGGTGCAGAGCTACGGACGCTCCAGCGTTGCCGTCTATATGCAGCAGGTCTATCTCTGGATGACGGCCGCTCTCGGCGTGACCGCCATTTCCGCCGTGTTCACGGCCTCCAACATGGCCATCATGCAGTTTCTGTTCACCAACACCATCATGATGATTCTGCTCATGGTGGCCGTCATCGGTCTGTCCATGTTCATCACCGCAAGAATGCACGTGCTTTCCGCAGGAACCGCCACGGGGCTTTTCCTGTTGTATTCCGTGCTCATGGGCGTGTTTCTCGGCCCGGTTCTCCTTGTGTACACCGGCTCTTCCGTGGCACAGGCCTTTCTCGTCACCGCCGGAATGTTCGGCGGCATGAGCGTATTCGGCATGGTCACCAAGCGTGACCTTTCCGGCATGGGCAGCTTCATGATCATGGGCCTGTGGGGCATTCTGCTCGCCAGCATCGTCAATGCCTTCATCGGAAATTCCGCCGTTGATCTCACCATCAGCGTGCTCGGCGTCATCATCTTCACCGGCCTCACCGCCTTCGACACCCAGAAGCTGCGCATGATGGGCGAAAGCGCCCCCGTGGACGACAGCCTGGCCATGCGTCGCGGTGCCCTGCTCGGTGCGCTCACACTCTACCTCGACTTCATCAACATGTTCCTCATGCTGCTGCGCCTTCTCGGCAACCGCAACAGCTAAACGTATCGGGAGGCCGTGATCCCTCACGGTCTCCTTTCTCTTTTTCCACCGGCCGGTTTTCCACCGGCCGTTGCATTACCGCAGAATCATTCCGACTGAACAATCTGCAAGGGCTTTTCACCATGAAAAGGGTCAAGATAACTGTTCTGAAAACGACCTTCGACAAGGAACTGGCCGAGGAATACGGCGTCAAAGGCCTTGGTCCCTGCCCCATGATGAAGACCGGAGACGTTTTTTTTGCCGATTACGCCAAGCCCGACCACTTCTGCGACGAAGCCTGGAAAGCCGTGTATCAGTATGTTTTTGCACTGGCTCACGGTTCGGGCGACGAACTTTTCTATTATGGAGACTGGATTCGGACCCCGGGCGTGGCCATAGTGAGCTGCAACGACGGGCTGCGTCCTGTCATCTTCAAGCTGGAACGCACGGACGAAGACTCCGTCATCAACTACACTCCCGTTCAGCACGCCTGACGCATACTCCGTCTCCGTCCGACGGACCTGTCTCGGCACGAACGCCTTTCCGCCCGGTGCCTCCATGGCGAAACGCCACCCTCTTCAAAACATTCTCGCGCCGCTTCTGCTGCCGCTCTCCCTTCTCTATGAAGCAGGGGGAAGTCTGCGACGACGCCTCGCCCGCAACGGAACTCTCAGACAGTGGAAGCCGCCCCGCCCCTGCGTGTCCGTCGGCAACATCTCCTGGGGCGGCACGGGCAAAACGCCAGTCACGGACTGGCTTCTGGATCACGCTTCAAAGCACGGCCTCCATGCCGCCGTGCTTACGCGCGGCTACGGTGCCAGGCCTTCCACCCTGCCGCTTCGGGCCGCTTCGGGCACGCCGCCCTCGGAATGCGGTGACGAACCTCTCATGCTGGCCTCAAGACATCCCGACGCCGTCGTCATGGTCGATCCCGACAGAAATCGTGCAGGAGCTTTTCTGGAAAGCACATCTCCGCCCGATTTCTACATTCTCGACGACGGTTTTCAGCACCTCTCCACAGGGCGCGATCTCGATATCGTGCTCCTCGACAAGGATGACGTGAGCCTTTCGCCTCTTCCCGGACGCCCTCCGTCCAACTGGAACAGAGTCATTCCCACAGGAAGCTGGCGCGAGGGCGAAACGGCCCTGAAGGACGCCGACGTTTTTCTCATCAAGGCCGAACCCGAAGAATGGCCCGCACTTGTTCCAGCGCTGAAAAATCGTCTGAAAGCCTTTCCCAAACCGGTATTCGGCTTCCGCATGGCTCCCGTGGGACTCCGTCCGCTCACAAAAACAACAACCCCGGCCCGCAAACCGGAAATTTCGAACGCCTCCGCTCTTTCAGGCTCCTATCTCTTTGTCTGCGGCATAGGTGACCCGTCCCAGGCTCTGCACACGGTCACCGGATTTTTGGGCAGGCCCCCGGAACGTATGCTCTCCTTCCCCGATCATCACGATTTCCGGATGGAAAAAGACACGCTCAATGAAGCCGGTCTTCCCATTGTCTGCACCGGAAAGGACGCCGTCAAACTGGCCACGCTCAATCTTGCCGTTCCTGTCTTTTCCCTGGAAGTCTCGGCATGTTTCTTCGCCTCTCTCAGTGCAGGAGATATTTCCGGAGTTCCCGCCCCAAACGCGGAAGCAGACTTTGAAACATGGTGGAACGGCTGGCTCAAAAAACATCTCGGCTGAAAAGCTGAACCATTCCGCACATCTGCAAACCGGCATGTTTCCATGTCGCGGGAAATACAAACATCATGAAAAAACAGGAAGACTTTGACGAACTGCTTTTGTTCGACATTCTTAAAAACGCAGGTCGTCCCCTGCGCCTCGACGACATTCTCCGCATAGGCTCCTTTTCCCGAAAACTCAAAAGGGACGTTCTGGAAGCCCTGCACGATCTGGCCCGCAACGGTGAGGCCGTTCGTCTGGAAGGAGGAAGCTGGGTTCTGGCCGAAAACCTGAAGAGACGGCGCGGCATTCTGGCCACGCAGCGTTCCGGCGCAGCCTTCGTCACCCCCGAAGATGCCTCGCCCAAGGCGGGGCAGGACATCTACATTGCTCCCGAAGACGTGGGCGATGCCTGGAACGGCGATCTTGTGGACGTCATGCTTCTGCCCAAAAAGCGCGGCTCGCTCAAAAAACAGGAAGGCCGCGTCATTGCCGTCGTGCATCGCGCGCAGACGGACATCGTGGTCAGAGTTCTTCGCAGGGGCGACAATGAAAACACCGTGCTCTGCCGCCCTGCGGGCTCCCGACTCGGCTTCGACGTGCTGGCCGACGTGTCCTCACTGGCCAAAACGCCCGAGGAAAACGAGCTTCTCCGCGTAGCCGTAGGGGAAAAGCTTGAAGAGCATGGAGAGCGTGACGTCTGGTCCGCCAGAGCACTTGCCGCACTCGGCATGGAAAACGACGCTCTCGTTCAGGAGCGTTTCACCAAGCTGAACAACGGCATTCCCACGGAATTTCCCGACAACGTCATAGCCGAGGCTGAAGAGGCTGCGCGCGCCGCGTCGAAAGACGTCGCAAGCCTTGCCGACCTGCGGGGAGAACTGCTCGTCACCATCGACGGCGAGGACGCCCGCGACTTCGACGACGCCGTATGTGCCTGCCGCACGTCCGAAGGCTGGCGGCTTCTCGTGGCCATTGCAGACGTGTCCCACTACGTCCGGCCGAGAACGGCGCTCGACAGGGAAGCGCGGGAACGCGGAAATTCCTACTATTTTCCTCTGTCCGTAGAACCCATGCTGCCCGAAGCCCTGTGCAACGGCGTGTGCAGCCTGAGGCCCGATGAAGACCGCCGTTGCATGGCCGTGGACATAAGCCTTGATGAAAACGGAAACCTCACAGACACCCGTTTCTTCAACGCCGTCATGCGGTCCCATGCTCGCCTGACCTACCGCGAAGTACAGGCCGCTCTGGACGATCCCCGGGGCGAAGCAGCCGCCGGCATTGAAAAAAGAGCGCCGGGCGTTCCTGCCATGCTGAAGGAGGCCGCCGAGCTTGCCGCCGTGCTCATGGAACGCCGCCACAGGCAGGGAGCACTGGATTTCGACATTCCTGAAGCGGAATTCGTGGTGGAGGAAAAAAACGGCGTCTCCCGCGTAACGGGCATACGCAACCGGGAAAGACTGTTCAGCCACCGACTCATCGAAGCCTTCATGGTAAGAGCCAACGAGGCTGTGGCGGAATTTCTTACCCGAAAAAACGCACCGCTGCTCTATCGCGTGCATCCCGCTCCCGGTGCGGATCGACTGGAAGAGCTCTATCACACGCTGCGCTCCACCGATGCCGAGCTGCCGCTTCCCCGGGCCGCCAAGGCCGCGGTGCCCAACTGGCTCACCCATGTGCTGGACGCTGCTTCGGGAACGGATCAGGCCTTCATCGTGAGCCGTCTCACCCTGCGATCCATGATGCAGGCCCGCTACTCCCCTGAGGAAGACGGACACTTCGGCCTTGCTTCGGCCTGTTACTGTCACTTTACTTCGCCCATACGCCGCTACGCCGACCTTGTGAACCATCGGGCCTTACGCTATGTTCTCGGCCTCGACACGGGCGGAGCCATTCCCACGGGACACAAACTGCTGGAAGTGGCCGAACAGTGCAACGCCCGGGAACGAGCGGCTACCGATGCCGAAAGGGAAATCGATCGCCGCATGGGTTGTCTTCTGCTCATGGGCCGTACCGGGGAAACCTTCGAAGGCGTCATCAGCGGCGTCATGAATTTCGGCTTCTTCGTGGAGCTCGACGGCATGCCGGTCGAAGGCATGGTGAGAGTGGAAACGCTGGGCCGTGACTACTATGTTTTTGATGAGGAAAGGCAGGAACTTCGCGGCGAGCACACCGGCGAAACGTTCCGTCTCGGACAGAGAGTGACCGTAAAACTGGCCGGCGTGCACGTCGGCCGACTGGAGATAGACTTGGAATACCAGAAGGATGAGGAAGGACGTCGTCCCTTCCGTCGCAGACAGGACGACCGCGCTTCGAAGCGCGCACGCTTTGACAACAAGGATGATCAGCAGCGCCGCGGCGGACGCCGTGCCTTTGCCGACAGAAAAGGATTCCGTCCCCGCCGGGACGACGAGGAACTTGCGCGTCAGCGTCGCTACGCCTCCGACGCGTGGGACGAAGAAACGCCGCGTGAGGCATCCTTCCGCGAACGCCGCCCGGCCAAGCCCTGGAACAGGGATCACCGCAGAAACGAACGCTCCGGAGATGACGATTTTCGTTCTTCCCGCAGCCCCCTGCGCGGCAAAAGCCCCTTCCGTGAAAGGGAAGACCGCTTCTCCCGTGAGGAAGAAGGCTCCTTCCGCAAGGCCCGTCGTCCCTTCCACGGCCGTGATGAAGAGCGGGAATTCCGTGAAGACTCTTCCTTCCGGGGAGACAGGGAATCCCGCCGTCCCTTCCGTCCTGCCCGTCCCCGTTTCCATCGGGAAGAGGAGGAGCATACGGAACGCCGATTCTTCCGTGAAGGCGAAGGCAATGAGCGCAAAGGAGGCCGATTCGGCAGAGAAGACCGTCGCGCCGACAGACCCGGTCGTCCTTTCTCGAAAAGGCATGAACGCAGAGACGACGCCTTTGCTGACGAAGAGCAGACTTTCCGTCCCTCCCGCTTCCATGACGACGACCGCAGACCACGTCACTTTTCCGGCCGTCATGAGGAGAAGCACGCTTTGCGCGACCATGCGTTCCGCCCCGGACGCAAGCGGCACGACCGCGACGAACATGACGGATTCCACGGCGCACCAGACGAGTTTTTCTCCATCACCACGGAGGAAAGGCCGGTGCACCGCTTCGGCAAACGCAGAAAATAACCCTGCCGAAAAACTCTGCCGGTTCCGCCGACCGTCAACGCCTCTGCGGGGGAAGAGCAGTCTTCCCCCGGGACTGGAGTATTGCTCAATGTATTGACAACGCACTCCTCTCCAGATAAAAAAAATGGTTCGGCATCATACCGCAAGTTTTATTTTCCCCGTGCTGTTTCCGGCACGGGGTTCCGCATATGTTTCGACATCACCCGGCTTGCCCGGATAAACTTCCTGGAGGCATTCCATGGCCCGTATTACCGTTGAAGATTGCCAGCGCCGCGTGGACAACCGTTTTCTGCTCGTGCAAATGGCCATCAAGCGCGTGCGTCAGTTCCGCGAAGGCTACGAACCTCTGGTTGATAGCAAAAACAAGGAAGTCGTCACCGCCCTGCGCGAAATCGCCGCGGGCAAGGTTCTGCCCGAAGACAAGCGATTCTATACTCCCGTTGAAGGCGAAACCACGCCCGATCTCGACGACTAATCCCTGTTTTACGGAAAAACTTCATGAGTAAGCGCGATTATTATGAAATTCTGGGCGTCTCCAGAGATGCTTCGGAGGACGAGATCAAGCACGCCTACCGAAAGCTGGCGCTCAAGTATCATCCCGACCACAATCCGAACAATCCCGAGGCGGAACAGAAGTTCAAGGAGGCCGCCGAAGCCTACGACGTTCTCCGCAATCCCGAACGAAGGGCCAACTATGACCGCTTCGGCACGGCCGATCCCGGCATGGGCGGCACGACCTTCAACAGCGCTGAAGACATTTTCGCCCAGTTCGGAGACGTGTTCGGCGACTTGTTCGGTTTCGGAGGAGCCCGTTCCCGGGGTCCCAGACCGCAGCAGGGCGACGATCTGCGCTACAACATGACCATTTCCTTCCGTGAAGCCGCCAAGGGCACGGAAAAGGCCATCAAAATTCCCCGGCACGTCACCTGCCCCGAGTGCAGCGGCTCCGGCGCCGCCAAGGGATCTTCCCGCGAAACCTGCAAGAAATGCGGCGGCTCCGGACAGGTCGCCATCCGTCAGGGCTTCAGGCAGTTCGTGCAGCCCTGCCCCACCTTTCACGGCCGCGGATTCACCATTCCCAAGCTCTGCCCCAAATGCAAGGGCGAAGGCATAGTGGAAACCGTGCGTGAGCTTTCCGTTCGCATTCCCGCAGGCGTTTATGACGGTGCGCGTCTTCGTCTGCGCGGCGAAGGCGAAATGGGAGTTCACGGCGGCCCTCCCGGCGATCTTTATGTGGTGCTTCACGTCGAGGACGACGACGTTTTCGACCGTGACGAACAGAACCTTATCTACACGGCCACCATCACTTTCCCGCAGGCTGCTCTGGGCACCCGTATTCAGATTCCCAGCATCAACGAAGGGGAAACTCTTGATCTCGACATTCCCAAGGGAACGCAGAACGGCAAGATATTCCAGATTCGCGGCAAGGGCCTCAAGTATCCCGGCGAAAAACGCACGGGCGACCTTCTGGTGCGCATTGTGGTAAAAACGCCTACCAAGCTCTCCGCAGAACAGGAAAAACTGCTTCGAGAATTTGAGAAGCTCTCCGAAGAACAGGGCAAGTCCGGTATCTTCGACAAAGTCAAAAAAGCCATGGGCATGGAATAATTCCGCCCGCAACAGGCCATACGGGGCCGCTTCCGCATCATGTGCGGAGGCGGCCTTTTTCATCACCTTATCATACCAAACGGTCGCGTTGCGCTTTAAAAAGGAAAAAAGGCCCTGTACGCTTTGTCTGCGGCCAACCTTAAAACGAGCGTAACATACATGATTTCCTTTACTTCCTTTGACGATTTCATTGAAGAGGCCCGTATGTTTCACGGTTCCGCCTCACCGGGACTGATGATAGGAGCCTCCATGGTGGAGCTTGCGCTCCACTCCATGGGACGCACGAAAAACTATCACGCTCTCTGCGAGACGGAACGGGATCTGCCGGACGCCGTCCAGCTGCTCACCCCGTGCACCACGGGGAACGGCAGGCTGCACGTGCTTTCCCTCGGACGTTTTGCCATGACGCTGTTTCGACTGCAGAACGGCAAAGGCGTACGCATCTATCTTGATCTCGGCAAAACAGCGGGCTGGCCTCATATCCGACGCTGGGCTCTCCAAAACATGGAGGGAGGAGAAAAGGAACAGATCCGGCTGGAACATGAAATACGCAAGGCAGGCATATCCATTCTTTCCGCCACCTCCGTACAGATGCGCACCGTTTTCATGCATGAGGCGGCACTCGGCCCCATGAGCGCGTGCATAAGCTGCGGCGAACCCCACCCGGCAAGCACGGGACAACTGTGCCGTGCCTGCGCGGGGCAGTCTCCCTACGTACCTTATCTGCCTGCCGCTCCTCTTTTCAACAGCGGCCGCTCCTCACTATGAATGTTCATTCCGGGAAGTCTGCCGGGAACCACACCATATATCGACACTGGGGGGGCAACGCTCCCCCATGTCTTCAAGCCTCGTCTCAAGGACCTTCTCAGGACGGACGGCAAGGACTTCCATGGACCGATTTTAAATTGTTACAACTCCCCCTGCGGGCTTGCCGCTCAACAAAAAATTGTCTAAAAAATTCACAAGGTGCTCGCGCATCCCGCTTCGGTTTTTCTTTCCGAAGCCGTGCCGCCCATCTCCGTTTCTTCGGAAGACGCAGTCTGGAAGGCGCAACTTCATGAGCTGAATCAGGAATAATCATGCCTATCCAACACCTGTCCTACGGCTTCCGTCGTATCCTTGCCTTTACCGTTCTTTTCTGTCTTCTTTTCGTGTCCGGCGCACTGGCGGGGCCCATCAACGCAAAAAGCGCCATTCTCATGGATGTCACCACCGGCCGCATTCTCTACGAACAACGCGCCGACATGAAAATTCCTCCGGCCTCATTAACAAAGGTCATTTCCATGTATGTCGCCATGAATGCCATCAGCGACAGAAAGGTAGACTACCATGACAAGGTAAAGGTCAGCTCTGCAGCAGCCCGTACCGGAGGATCACGCTTCGGCCTTCGCGCCGGAGAACGGGTCACGCTCGACAAACTTTTCTACGGCATGGCCGTAGCTTCGGGCAACGATGCCAGCGTAGCCGTGGCGGAACACGTGGCAGGCTCCACTTCCGCCTTCGTCAAACGGATGAACTCTCTGGCCAGACGTCTGGGCATGAAAAACACCCGTTTCGTCAATGTGCACGGCCTGCCCGCCAAAGGACAACTCACCACGGCGCGCGACATGCTCAAACTGGCCCGGGCCTACCAGGCCCATTATCCCGTCGCAAGAAAATATCACCTCGCCCGCTCCGTAACCCATCGAGGACACACGGAACCCAACCACAACCCTCTTGTCGGCCACTACACGGGGCTTGACGGACTGAAGACGGGCTGGGTGACGGCCGCAGGCTACAACATCATCGTCACGGCCCGCCAGCGCGGTCATAAGCTCATTGCCGTCATACTCGGAGCTCCCAACTCCGGCGTGCGCGCAGCCGAGGCCAGACGCCTCCTCAACGCAGGCTTCTCCGCCGTGGCAAAAAAGAAAAATACCGCCATAGCCGAACTCGGCGTTTCCGCAAAGCAGGCGGCTCAGCTAAAAAAGTCCAATTACGCCGCCCCACGCAAAGTGCAGAAAAAACGTTCTCCGGCTCGAAAGTCCGCAGCTGCGGCCCAGCGTCAGTCCACGAGGAAGAAAGCCTCTCGCTGACACGTCCAGCGCGCTTTACTCTTTTTACGACAGACGTATCGTAAGCCTCAAAAAACGTCTTATTCCCCCTCACAGACCCGAATTCTCACAACAGAAAAACTCCCGCTTCTTCCGGAAACGGGAGTTTTTCTGTCCGGGAAAGACGGCACGGAGCCAGCGGCTCTTCACAAATGACAACGCCTTTTCCCTGAAACGTCATTTTTTACTTTTCTGCGGCACGTTCTCAAAAAAAATCGCGAATGCAAAGCCGTCCGGCAACGCCCCCATAAAAGCGTAAGGAGGCGGTTCAACAGCCCCTGTTCTTCATAGAAACGACAAGACTTTCCGGAGCAACCGACCTCAAGGCCGGGCAACCGTCTTTCCACCGCAGCGCATGAAAAAAGACGCGGACGCCTTTCGGACACTCCGCGTCTCTACACCATTATCGGTCAGATACTAGAACTTCACGTGACGCGCAGCATCCAGAGCCTTGGCAAAATCCTCATCACTGTGCGCAAAGGAGAGCATGTTTGCCTCGAAGGCGGAAGGAGCCATAAAAATACCCTGTGCGCGCATCTGCTTGTAGAACGTCTCGAACAGTTTCTGATCGGTCGTCTGCACACTTGCAAAATCCACAAGCGGAGCTTCCGTGAAATACACCGTAAACAAAGAGGCGATATGCGGAATCTGCACCGGAACGCCCTTTTCCTTGAGAATCTCCTGAAGCTCCTCCACAAAGGCGTGAACGCGGGCTTCAAGAGCTGCATAATCGGAATGCTTCAGAATGTTCAGCGTCGCCAGACCGGCAGCCATGGCCAGAGGATTGCCCGACAGCGTTCCGGCCTGATAGACTTCGCCTTCCGGAGCGATGTGGCGCATGATGTCGGCACGGCCGCCGTAGGCACCCACGGGCAGACCTCCACCGATGATTTTTCCGAACGTGGTGAGATCGGGCATGATGTCGAACCGCCCCTGCGCCCCGGCATAGGAAAGGCGGAACCCCGTGATGACTTCATCAAACACCAGAAGCGCACCATACTTCGTGCACAGCTCTCTGAGGCCGCGCAGGAATCCGGGCTGAGGCAGCATGAGTCCCATGTTCCCGGCCACAGGCTCTACGAACAGCGCGGCAATCTGATCGGGCCAGGCCTCGAACAAGGCCTTTACGGCATCCAGATCGTTGTAGGGGGCCAGCAGCGTATCGGCTACAGTGGCCTCCGGAACGCCGGGCGTACCGGGAATGGAAAACGTGGCCACTCCGGAACCGGCGCTGGCAAGAAACGCGTCGCCATGACCATGATAGCCGCCGATGAACTTGATCATCTTGTCGCGTCCGGTCACGCCGCGGGCCAGACGCAGAGCGCTCATGGTCGCCTCGGTACCGGAATTCACCATGCGCACCATTTCCACGGAGGGCAGCGCCGCACACACTTCCTCGGCAAGACGAACCTCATCTTCACAGGGAGCTCCGTAGCTTGTTCCGCGCGCAGCGGCCTTGCAGATGGCATCCGTCACGGCAGGATGAGCATGACCTACCAGCATGGGCCCCCAGGAGCCAAGAAAATCAATGACGTCCTCGCCGTCGGCCGTAGTAAGATGAGAGCCCTTTGCGTCGGCAATGAACAGCGGATCGGCATGCACATTCCGGCAGGCGCGTACGGGACTGTTCACGCCGCCGGGAATAAGCTCCTGCGCACGAACAAAAAGATCATGGGAACGCTTGGTATTCATATCTTGCTCCTGTTACTTCGACGGCTCTGCAAAGTACGTCATGGAAATTTTTTTCAGCTCTTTCAGGCTCTCCAGAATCTCAAACCTGTCCAGAGACGTCGTTTGACGCAGCTCTTCCACCACGTCTGCACAGTCCTGCTCACTTTTACCGTGAATCATGGTGTAAAACGTATACGGCCATGCAGGATACGGACTGGGACGGTAGTAGCAATGGGAAATTCGAGGATGCTCGGCAGCCTTCCGTCCCACTTCGTCCACCTCTTCCGGAGAAACCATCCATGCCACCATGGCGTTATGTGTCCAGCCCGTGCGCTGATGCTTGATGCTCGCGCCGAAACGACGGATGGCTCCCGACTCCTTGAGCCGGGAAAGAAGTTCTATCACTTCCTCTTCCGTGGCGCCGACGGCGGCAGCCATGTCTGCATAGGGCGTGAGCGAATCGGGTATGCTTTTTTGAGCGATGCGAAGAATGGCCTGTTCCTTTTCCGTAAATTCCATGGCAAGCCCCGTTATGGTGAAGAAATTCGACGGGCAGTATAGCCGCAGGCCTCAGCGGAAGCAAGCGTACAGCATCACACAGGAAGAAAAAGAATCCCCTGCTTTGCCCCTCCGAAAAGTAGCCTGCCCCCCTCTGAAAAACAGAAAGCGGGAATCGCCCCGACCCCCCGGAACGATTCCCGCATGGATTGCATGGACACTCTCCATGCATATCCCGTCTTCCTTCTTACGGAAGCATCCAGCTCAGGAAGCCTGCCTGACAGTAGGCAAGCACGCAGAGAATAAGCGTCAGTGCGATGCTGTGGCCCAGAGCGAAACGGAACAGATTGCCTTCCTGACCGACCATGTTGGTGGCAGAGGTGGCCACGCTGATGGACTGGGGAGAAATCATCTTGCCGGTCACGCCGCCGACGGCGTTGGAGGCCACGGCGAGTTCAGGCGGAATACCGACCGCAGTGGCGGTGGTATGCTGCATGCTGCAGAACAGAGCGTTGGACGAGGTGTCGGAACCGGTAAGGAACACGCCCAGCCAGCCGATGAGAGGGGCAAAGAAGGGGAAGAAGCTGCCGGTCTTGGTGAAGGCAAGGCCCAGAGTGGAGCTCATGCCGGCGTAGTTCATGAGGAAGGCCAGACCAAGCACGCTGGCGATGGTCAGAATGGGGAAGCGCAGCTGATGCAGAGTGGTGAAGAAGCACTTCACGGCCTTGGCGTAGGAATAGCCGGGCATGAGGGGTACGGCAATGAAGCCGGAAAGCAGAATGGCAGTACCGCCGGCAGAAACCCAGCCGAAAGTGAACACTGCGGCATAGGGAGCTTCCGTAGCCACGATGGGAGCCGCACGATTGACCATGCCGTCAAGCAGCGGCCAGGAGAAACTGGGAGCGGAAATGCTGTTCAGCACGGCCTTGAACTGAGGCAGGCCCCACAGGAAAACCATGACGGCCAGAATGAGGTAGGGTCCCCAGGCACGCAGAACGACCTTTCCGGAATAGCCGTGCCCATCGGTGCTGATGGCGGGATCTTCCGCAAAACGGAAAATGGAGCTGGGCTTCCAGTAGCGGAGCAGCACAAGCAGGCCCACGATGGTGGCGATGGCCGACATGATATCGGGCAGGGTCGGACCATGGAAGTTGGCGAAAATGAACTGTGCCCCGGCAAAGCAGATACCGGCAACCAGAATGGCGGGCAGAATTTCCATGGAACGGCGGAATCCGCACATGACGATGCTCAGCCAGAACGGAATGATGATGGCCAGAAGCGGCAGCTGACGAGCGGCAACCTGACTGATGAGGTTGGGATCCATGCCGGACACGCTGGCCGCAGTGAGCACGGGAGCACCAATGGCCCCGAAGGCCACGGGAGCAGTATTGGCGATAAGGCAGAGCCCCGCACCGTAAATGGGATTGAAACCGAGACCGGCAAGCATGGCCGCGGTAATGGCCACAGGAGTACCGAAGCCTGCGGTGCCCTCCAGGAAGGAGCCGAAGGCAAAGGCGATGAAGATGGTCTGCAGACGACGATCGGGAGTTACACGGGCCAGCGAGTCCTTGATGATTTCAAACTCACCGGATTCCACGGTCATGTTGTACACCCACACGGCCGTAATGACGATCCAGATGATGGGGAACAGACCGTTGGCTATGCCGAGCCCTACGGAGCTGATGGCCGTAATCACGGGCATGCGCCATATGAGAATGGCGATAATGAAGGCGGAAGCGAGTCCGGCCAGTGCAGCTATGTGCCCCTTGGCACGCTTGATGGCCAGCATATAGAGCAGGATAACCAGCGGTATGGCTGCAATGCAGGCTGAAACGACTTCGCTGACGACTGGATCATAGACTTGGGTCCACGCCATGATACTCCCCCATGAAATTAAAATGATCATCACACCAGATGCTTTAAAAAGTATCTGAATAAGCCTATAATGATAGGATTATAAAAAATGAAAAATCTTCGCAAGGGCAGAAGCCAAGCGTAAAAAGAAACAACAAGCATTGAAATTTTAATAACTTGTTTTTATTAAAAACAAAGACGTTGCATCGATAACATACTGTTATTTATTAGTTTTACATATATTCCAAATCAAAGTCCCTTTTTTCTCTTTTTCCGTCAACAATTCCTCTAGAAATATAAAAATATTTACATTTTCAATATGTTATTGAAAGTATAGCTCATAAACTATCAATTGATATTTATTTCATTAATATAAAAAATATAAAACTTTATGCACGACATTTCAAAAAATACACCATTAAAATAAATTTAATATATTTTTCCAAATAGTTAGCAATCTTCTGACAACTTGTTCAATAAATTGATTTTTATTTCTTCATGATATACGTATTTAACAGTATCTCTTATATAAGGAGGAATGTCCTTTATGATAAATAACACCGAAAGATTATTAATTAAAGTTATATTTCACTCCAGTGGAGAAGATCGTAACCTTGCAAAATATATTCTTGACAAAATGGATAATGTAAAATTTATTAATACTTTTATTAAAAAAATTTTATACTCTAAATCAAAAAATATTAAATTATTTTTTGCCCCAAGGTATGAGAAAATAAAATATATACAAGATAAAAAAGACTATACTAAATTACATACAACTGTAGTTATGATGGTTAGAAATGAACATGATAGAATGCATGATATTATGCGACATTTATGTTCATTATTTGACCGCATTGTAGTTATAGATCATCACTCAGATGATGATACTTCAAAAATTGCTTTAGCATATCAAAATATTTCAAACACTGAAGTCATCGTCCTACAAGGTATGGATGAAGGATATTACCAATCAGAATATATGACGGCCTGTGCAAATGCTTTAATTCAAGAAAACAAGACCGATTGGCTTTTCTTTCTTGATGCCGATGAATTCTTACCCTTTCATGATGCTCAAGATTTTCAGAACGCCTTGACCCAATACTCGGCGTTTCCATTCATCCATATGCCGTGGAGAAACATTGCACTCAAAAAGCTGGATCCCGAAACCGTACAGGGCGCTGAAGGTATCATCGGTCCCAGCTCCCATCTTGCAAAAACAGCAATTCATGTTCCTCTTGTTCAGCATACAAAAATTATTGTCAATCCCGGAAACCATACAGTATCTCTTCCAAATTTTAATACAAAAATTCCAACTATTGAAGCGTTTAATCTTTATCATATTCCTATATTAGGAAAGAAGGCTTTGGAAAAGAAAGTTACTCAAGGAATACAAGCCTATGAACAAGTAGCCAATAAACGTCAAAGCATGGGATTTCATTGGAGAGAAATATCAAATGATATTTCTGAAATAACCTCAAATGACGATCTTATTAAAGGTGTTGCCATAGATTATAGCAACTCTCTAAGTTCTATTATAAGTCGTGTTATTGACGGAACCATTATGAATGGATGTGAAGATATAACTATATCTATTTCACAAACTAACAAGTCCTACCAAGAAAATAACACACATATACCGTCTTTTTCTTTGAAAGATATTAATGATGTTATGAATAACATATTTTCAAAAGTATCAAATACATAAAAAATAACGTATATTTGTATTATACATCATTTTATCGATAGAATAAGAAAAATATTTATAAAAACATTTTTTATTTTAATTAAGCTGGCTTAATAATATTAAGCCAGCTTTTCTATAATAAAAAATTCATCTCACGCATAAATTTCAAATCTTTTATTTACAGCACTCTTACTTCAAAAAATCTTCACGCAAAATCCTATTTCCAAAGTACCACCAGTTTCACGTCATATACACAACATCCTTACTCCATCCACAATTCCACCAAAATCCTATTGCGTCGCCGGCAGAAATAGTCTGTTCCCTCATCCGTTGAATCAAAGATAGCTTGTATTTTTACGCAAACAATAACTTTTCAGTCTCACCAGAAGCAAGCCCTTCCCTAAAAAAACTACAACCAGCCCGAGTTAAAAAGAGTACCGGTCTTCTCGCTTTCTCTTTCCCCTCATAAAAATCAAAACGACATTCCGGTCTGAGATATAAAACTCTCCGTTAGCAGATGAAGGTGCATAAAAAGTTTTTCGCCTCGTCCATCACTTAGAATGCAGGGCTCAGCTGAAAGCAAGCCTGGCTGCTTAGATTTCACCCGTTTCTAGGTTCAGGACTCATTAAATATAAAAGATGACAATGGCAGCGAGACAAATAGCCGAAAAGAACGTGTGGGCACAACGGTCATAACGCATGGCTATTCTGCGCCAATCCTTGAGTCGGCCGAACA
>CALUPL010000077.1 GCA_944322635.1 uncultured Mailhella sp. | reverse complement strand
GGGGCTTGAACTGTTGAAAAAGAGAGGGCGCCGACCAGAGAATTCAAGCCGGCGCCCTTAAGGCGCGAGTAAGTAACAAGCCCTTACAGGGCTGAACAAGCCACCCGTTTTACGGGTGGTCCTGACTTGAAAAAGTCGGTTTTCGGTATGGTGTCCGGTGCATAAATCCTGTAGGGGGAAAGCAAAGCTGTCGTGCAGAACTTTTACTTTTGCAGTCCGATGTACTTTTGAGTCTCATGAGGAAACGTTCGGGCTGCCCCGCTGCAAGGCTCCAGCTTTGAGGGAACGGCGTTTGCCGAAGCAATTGAAACGGCGGAAAGAAAAAATTTATTTTTCAAACACGGCAAGAAGGTTGCGGGCGGCTTCTTCGGGATTCTGAGCAGAGCACAGCTCCGAAACCACGGCAAGGCTGTGAGCTCCCGCGGCGACAACGTCGGCGGCGTTGTTCCGATGTATGCCGCCTATGGCTACCAGCGTGAGCGGTGAATGTTCCCTTGCCCAGCGAAGGCCGGCGAGTCCCCAGGGCTCATGGGTGTCTGTTTTGGTCGGCGTGGTAAATATGGGGCTGAGTCCGACATAGTCGATATCGAGTTTTTCTGCGTCCAGGAGTTCTTCCCGTGTTTCCACGGAAAGCCCGATGATGGCGTCGGGTCCCATGAGGCGGCGTGCATCTTCCGGCGGCAGGTCACTCTGTCCTACGTGCAGTCCTGCCGCACCTGAGGCAAGGGCTATGTCGGCTCTGTCGTTGATGATGAGAGGAACGCCGAGAGGTTGAAGTCGGGAAACGAGGGCGCGGGCGAGTGCCAGAAATTCGCGGGAGGAGGCGTTTTTTTCTCTGAGCTGTACGGCTCCTGCTCCTCCGCGCACGGCGGCAAGCACGACGTCTTCCAGATTCCTGCCGAGGCAGAGGTCACGATCCGTGACGAGATAGACACGGTAGTCGGTATGCATTCTCCAGTTCATGGCATTCTCGCACAATACCTCAAAGTGAGGCAGACAGCATTTTTGATGGTGTAACAGAGGCGGATACCCTGTTGCCCGGGAAGGGACATGTCGTCGGAGCATTGATATGCGGCGACGGCATGCTCTTGAAAAGTTTTTGCCGACAGTCAGGCGGCCCGGAGCCGTCATGCTCCGAGAACGTGAACTCTGTTTGCCGCATCTTCGGGATTCAGCAGATAGAGTTCGTCCAGGAAGGCGGGAAGAAAGCTGCCCGGTCCCGCGGCTCGGGCCCCGGCCTTTTCTCCCGCCGAAGCCATGACGGCCATGGCTGCGGCGGCCGCAACAAGGCTGTTTCTGCATGCCGCGGCATAGGCTCCGGTGACGGCGGAGGCCGAGCACCCCATGCCCGTGACCAGCGGCATGAGGGGAGATCCGCCTTCTACCGCAAGGTCGGTTTTCCCGTCGGTTATAAGGTCGCGCACGCCGCTTACGCTTACCGTGCAGCCGAAGCGTTCCGCCAGCTCATGTGCGGAATCGAGTGCTTCATCGCTGCTGTTGCGGCTGTCCACGCCCTTGGTGGTCACCTTGTCGGCGGAACGGATTTCTGCGGCGAGCGCCATGATTTCCGAGGCGTTGCCCCGAAGAATGTCGGGTCGAACCATATCGAGAAGGCGCAGGGCGGAGCGGGTACGCAGGCCTGAGGCTCCGGCTCCTACGGGATCGAGCACCACGGGTTTGCCCTTTTTCTTCATGAGCGTTCCGGCCAGCTCCATGCTTTCGAGCCATGCCGGATCAAGCGTGCCGATGTTGAGCACGAGGGCGGAGTCGATGTTTGTGAGATCGTCCATTTCCTCGGCTGCATGAGCCATGAGCGGAGAAGCATGGGCGGCAAGAAGGGCATTGGCCGAAACCTGCATGACCACGAAGTTGGTGATGCTGTGCACAAGAGGTACGCTTTCGTACACGGCATTGATGGCGTTCAGAATCTGTTTTTTCATTAAAGCTCCCGGGAAAAGGCGTTCAGGCCGAGAACGCCGGATTTCAGCAGGCGTTCCAGCACGATGTCGAGGGGAAGGCCCACGACTGTGGACCAGGATCCTTTGAGGCCGCTGACGAGAAAGGCCCCTCCGTCCTGTATGCCGTAGGAGCCGGCCTTGTCCAGAGGATCGCCGCTGTCGGCGTAGGCTTCAAGCACGGAAAGAGGCCAGGCGGCAAAGGTAACTTCCGTCATGTCGTCGAAGCATTCCACATGGTTGTCCATGGCAAGACAGCAGGAGGTGACTACCTCGTGTGTGCGGCCGGAAAGGCGTGAAAGCATGGCTACGGCGTCGTTTCTGTCTTTGGGTTTTCCCAGAATGGAAGAGCCGTTTTCGTCACGAAGAATGACTATGGTGTCCGCCGAAAGCACGGCGGGACGGTCTTTGCGTCCGGCAAGCGTGCCTAGAACGAAACGGGCCTTGGCTTCGGCACAGCGTTTTGCGTAGGCCCGGGGATCCTCTTCGGAAAGGGGGCGAGGCTCCGGACAGGAAGCGGGCAGAATTTCGAAGTTGAGGCCCATGCCTTCAAGAAAGGCACGGCGCCTCGGGGAGCCGGAGGCCAGAACAAGGGGGCGGAGCATGGTAAAGGCGCTGATCATGAGTGAATCCGTAGAAGGAATGAACGGTACGGGGTGAAAAGAAAAAGTCTCCTGCCCCGGTGCGCGGCTTGTGCACCTCAAAAAATTGGAATGCAGGAGTGCGTTACGGATGCGACTATCAGCTTCTCCGGTACAAAAAGCAATCCCGGAGGGGGAAAAGCCTGCTCTTGGCTACTTGTCTTTAATAGTATATGATACCCGCGTTCCTTGCGTCTGCGATATGCCGATGCGGGAAAAAACAAGTTTCATGGGGAAATCAGACGATGAGCGAAGCTTTCGAAAGACTGAAGGAAAGAGAAAAGGCCTTCATGTGCCGGACGTACTCGCGGTATCCGCTGGGAATAGTCCGGGGCAAGGGCGCCCGCCTCTGGGATGTGGACGGCAAGGAATATGTCGATCTTCTGGCCGGCATAGCCGTCATAGGTCTCGGCCACTGCAACGAGGAAATCGCCGAGGTCATGGAAAGACAGTCGCGAAAGCTCGTTCACGTGAGCAATCTTTTCTATCAGGAAGAGCAGCTCGACTACGCGGAAAAGCTGTTGTCCACAAGCCATGCGGGCAAGGTGTTCTTCTGCAATTCCGGTGCGGAGAGCAACGAGGCCGCCATCAAGATTGCAAGACGCTACCAGCGCGTGGTGAAGGGACGTGATGCATGGGAAGTCATTACGCTCTCCAACTGTTTCCACGGGCGCACTCTGGCTACGCTTGCCGCCACGGGCAAGCATACGGAAGGCTTCGAGCCGGAGACTCCCGGCTTCGGTCGTGTGCCGTGGGGGGATCTGGACGCTCTGGAAAAGGCCATCAAGCCCACTACGGCTGCCGTACTTTTTGAAGCCATTCAGGGTGAGGGCGGCATCATTCCCGTTACACAGGAATACGCCGACGGAATTGTGGACATCTGCCGCCGCCACGGCGTTCTCGTCATGTGCGACGAAGTGCAGGCGGGTATGGGCCGCAGCGGAAAATGGTGGGGCTTCCAGAATTTCAACCTCAGACCCGACGTGTTCACAAGCGCCAAGTCCATGGCCAACGGTCTGCCGCTCGGCGCCATGATGGCCACCGACGAAGTGGCGCAGGGGTTTGATTACGGCAGTCACGCCACCACCTTCGGCGGCGGAGCGCTGGTGACGGCCGTGGGACTCAAGGTTCTGGAAATCATGGAGCGCGACCACCTTGTGGAACGCGCCGCCGCTCTTGGAGAGCGTGCCCGCGCCCGTTTCCGTGCTTTGGGTGAAAAGCTGCCCGGCGTGATACGCGATGTGCGCGGTCTGGGTCTTCTCATCGGCGTGGAACTCGAAATGTCCGACGATAAGGCGAAGGCGGTATGGCTTGAGCTCATGCATCGCGGTTTCATACTCAATCTTACCTATGGTCCCACGCTGCGGCTTCTGCCTCCCCTCACCATTGACGAGGCTGATCTTGAAGCCTTTACCGAAACGCTGGAAGACGTGCTCCGTCGGATGGCGTGACATTCATGCCCGGCCCTCGGGCCGGGCTTTTTTTCGACGTTTTTTGAAAGTGCGCCTTTCGGAAACGTGCAGTTCGTGCGGTATTAAAGGAACGGACGTTCCTTGCCGCGCCGGAAAATCCGCCTTCGCGTCCGGCGTGTTTTCTGCGCATCAATTCAATCGCTCCGAGGAGTTTTCATGGATCGCGTCCTGAAAAATGCCATGGTGTACCGTCCTTCCGGCTTTGAGAAGGGCGACGTGCTCATTCGAAACGGCAGAATAGAGCGCATTGCTCCGCAGTTGCCTCCTCTGGAGGGTGTATCTGAGTTCGATATGAGCGGGTGTTGCATTGTTCCCGGCCTCGTAGATGTCCATGTGCATTTTCGTGAGCCGGGTTTTTCATGCAAGGAAACCATCCGCACGGGAAGTCTTGCGGCTGCGCACGGCGGGTACACCACAGTGTGCACCATGCCCAATCTGAATCCTGCTCCCGATACCGTGGAGCATCTTGAAAAACAGCTTGAGATCATCCGGCGCGACGCCATGATTCACGTGATTCCCTACGGTACCATTACCATGAAGGAGGAGGGACTTGAACTTTCCGACATGGAAGGCATGGCGCCGTTCGTTGCGGGCTTTTCCGATGACGGCCGCGGCGTGCAGAACGAGGACATGATGCGCGCCGCCATGAAGGAATCAAAGAAGCTCGGTAAGATCATTGCCGCGCATTGCGAGGTGAATGCGCTGCTTAGGGGCGGCTGGATTCACGACGGAGAATATGCCCGTGCTCACGGGCACCGCGGCATCTGCTCCGAAAGTGAGTGGGGTGAGATTGCCCGCGACGTGAAGATTGCGAAGGAAACGGGCGTAAGCTATCACGTGTGTCACATTTCCACGAAGGAAAGCGTGGACATCATACGCCGTGTCCGTGCCGAAGGTGTGGATGTCACCTGTGAGACCGGTCCTCATTATCTCGTGCTCTGCGACAAGGATCTGCAGGAGGACGGTCGCTTCAAGATGAATCCGCCTCTTCGTAGTGAAGAAGACAGGGACGCTCTTATCGAAGGAATTCTCGACGGTACCGTGGGCATGATCGCCACGGATCACGCCCCTCATGAGGCCGAGGCCAAAAACAAGGGGCTCGAGCGCAGCGCCATGGGCGTGGTCGGACTGGAAACGGCCTTTGCCGTCATGTACACCCATTTTGTGAAGACCGGACGGATCACGCTGGAAAAGCTGGTGGAGCTCATGTCCGTGAATCCTGCAAGGCGTTTCGGCATCGGTTCGTTTCTGGAAGAAGGGCAGAGTGCGGATCTTGCCGTATTCGACCTTTCCCGCGAGTGGGTGGTGAATCCCGAGGAATTTCTTACCATGGGACGAGCCACGCCTTTTGCCGGATGTTCTCTCTTCGGTCGCTGTGTGCTTACGCTTGTCGGCGGAGAGACGGCCTGGAGCGAAAAGGCGTGACAATCGAGTCCCCAGGTGTTTTCCCGCTCCCCACCGGAACGGAAACTTTTCTCTGCAAACGGAAAACCTCATGTGTGGAGCCAGCATGAAACAGGGAATCTATACGATAATCGAGCATAAGGCGCTCACGAAGGACGTGTACCGCATGGTGCTTTCGGGCGACACGTCGGCCATGTCCATGCCTGGACAGTTCATTGAAATCAGCCTGCCGGGCTTTTTCCTGCGTCGTCCCATATCCGTGTGTGATTATGACGCGGATACCATCACCATCATCTACAAGGTCGTGGGACAGGGCACGGACGCCATGGCAAGAATGAAGACGGGAGATACCATTGATGCTCTTGTCGGACTCGGTCACGGCTTTGATGTGGAAAAGAGCGGGGATTCGTCGCTTCTTGTTGGCGGCGGCGTGGGCGTGCCTCCGCTGTTCAATCTGGCGAAGAAGCTTATTGCTGAGGGACGTTCCGTCACGGTGATTCTCGGTTTCAACAAAGCGGATGAAATTTTCTATGCCCGGGAGTTCGAGGAAATTGGAGCGCGGGTCATTGTAACCACCGTGGACGGCAGCGTAGGCGTAAAAGGCTTTGTGACCGACGCGCTTCCCGAACACTTCAGCTATGTGTACAGCTGCGGTCCCATGCCCATGCTTCGCGCCCTGTATAAGGCCACACAGGGTACGAGCGGAGAGTTCAGCCTTGAGGAGCGTATGGGATGCGGCTTCGGTGCGTGCATGGGATGCAGCATCATGACGAAGGAAGGCAGCAGACGCGTATGCAAGGACGGACCCGTGTTCGACAAGGAGGTGCTGGAATGGCAGATCTGAAAGTAACGCTCAGCGGAATGGAGCTCGACAACCCGATCATTCCTGCAAGCGGCACCTTCGGCTACGGCTATGAGTTCGCCGAACTCTACGACATCAATATGCTCGGCTCGTTTTCCTTCAAGGGAACCACGCTGGAGCCGCGTTTCGGCAATCCCACGCCGCGCATAGCGGAAACCCCTGCGGGCATGATCAATGCCGTGGGCATGCAGAATCCCGGCATTGACAGAGTCATTTCCGAAGAGCTGCCCCGCCTGAAAAAGTGCTTCCACAAGAAGGTCGTTGCAAACATCGGCGGCTTTTCCGTGGATGAGTACGCCGAGTGCTGCGCGCGCATCGACGGGGAAGAACAGGTGGGCCTCATAGAAGTGAACGTGAGCTGCCCCAATGTACACAACGGCTGCATGAGCTTCGGCACCGATCCGCTGGGCATTTCCGCCGTAACGAAGGCCGTGAAGGCCGTGACGAAGAAGCCCGTTTATGTGAAGCTCTCGCCCAACGTCACCGACATCGTTCCCCTTGCCGCTGCCGCAGCCGAGGCCGGAGCCGACGGCATAAGCCTCATCAACACTCTGCTCGGCATGCGCATCGACCTGCGCACGAAAAAGCCCGTCATTGCCAACAAGATGGGCGGCTTTTCCGGCAGTGCCATTCTTCCTGTGGCCTTGCGCATGGTCTATCAGGTTTATGAGGCAGTAAAACTGCCCATCATAGGCATGGGCGGCGTGAGCTCGGCGCGCGACGTGGTGGAAATGATGCTGGCCGGAGCCACGGCCGTGGAAGTGGGCGCGGCCAATCTGATCGATCCGTGGGCGTGCCCGAAAATTCTGGCCGAGCTGCCTTCCGTCATGGAGCAGTACGGCATAACCTCCCTCAGGGACATCATCGGAGGAGCGCACTGATGCGTAATCTCAAAAAAGACGTCATGGTGGCCTGCGACTTCAGCAGCAAGGCGGAAGTCATGGATTTTCTCGGTCTTTTCACCGAGGAGAAGCCCTTCGTGAAGATAGGCATGGAACTTTACTATGCCGAAGGCCCCGACATCGTGCGCGCCGTCAAGGCCAGGGGGCACAGAATTTTCCTCGACCTCAAGCTGCACGATATTCCCAATACCGTGCGCAAGGCCATGGCCGTGCTGTCCTCGCTGGACGTGGACATGTGCAACCTTCATGCCGCAGGAACCGTGCCCATGATGGAGGAAGCCCTGAAGGGCCTTACCCGTGCCGACGGCAGCCGTCCTCTTCTCATTGCCGTTACGCAGCTCACGTCCACGAGCGAGGAGAGAATGCGCGGGGATCTGCTCATAGAGCGTCCCATGGAGGAAGTGGTCATGCACTATGCCTCCCGCGCCCGCGCGGCAGGACTCGACGGCGTGGTGTGTTCTCCGCTTGAGGCCGGCAAGGTGCATGAAGCGTGCGGCAGCGACTTTCTTACCGTGACCCCCGGTGTACGCTTTGCCGACGGCGATAAGGGAGATCAGGTCCGTGTGACGACGCCCTCGCGCGCCCGTGAACTCGGGTCCGACTTCATCGTGGTGGGGCGTCCCATCACGCAGGCCGATGATCCCGTGGCGGCCTATCGCCGCTGCGTCAGGGAATTTCTCGGGTAGTGCCGCAGGAAGACGGGCTTGTTTCTTACGGACGTTTTTTGTCCGCTGGGCGTCTGAGCGGCGCATTCCGTCGGATTTTTCGTGGAATCGTGTTTGAAAGCCCGTTCGTCCCGTCGATTCGGCATGCCTTTTTCAGCCTTCGCCCTCAGGGCGCAGGGCATACCTCAGCTACAAGGAGTCATCCTCATGGAGTCTCGCGAAAAGCTCATTGCCAAGGATCTGCTTTCCATCAAGGCGGTCTTTTTCCGTCCCGACGAACCCTTCATCTGGGCGAGCGGCATCAAGAGCCCCGTTTACTGTGATAACCGCCTTACTCTGACCGCCCCCGAAGTGCGCAACGACGTGGAAAACGCTCTTGCCTCCGTGGTGCGTGAGGAATATCCCGAGTGCGAAGTGCTCATGGGCACCAGCACCGCCGGCATAGCCCACGCCGCCATTGTCGGCCATATCATGGGGCTGCCCATGGGGTACGTGCGCTCCAGCGCCAAGGATCACGGCCGCGGCAACCAGATTGAGGGCCGTCTCGAACCAGGCCAGAAGGTCGTGGTCATTGAAGACCTTATTTCCACGGCAGGCAGTGTTCTGGACGTGGTGAAGGTATTGCGCGATGCGGGCGCTGAGGTGCTCGGCGTGGCCAGCATTTTCACCTACGGCATGAAAAAGGGGCTTGATCGCCTGGCCGAGGCCGGCGTGAAGAACATAAGCCTCACCAACTTCGACACCATTGCCGCCGTGGCTGCGGAAACCGGCTACATCCGCAAGGAAGACGTGTCCCGTCTTATCGCCTTCCGCAACAATCCTTCCGACGAGAGCTGGATCGGAGCGTAGTTTTATGGAAAGCCTTATCGACATCCGGGACCTTTCGACTCAGGACATTGAAAAACTTCTGGCCACGGCTCTGGACATCATTGCCGATCCCGGAAAGTACTCGCAGAAGTGCCGCGGCAAGAAACTCGCCACGCTGTTCTTCGAACCTTCCACGCGCACGCGGCTCAGCTTCGAAGCCGCCATGTACGAACTTGGCGGCAACGTGCTCGGCGTGTCGGAAGCGCAGAGTTCTTCCGCATCCAAAGGGGAGAGCGTGGCTGATACCGTACGGGTCGTGAGCTGCTATGCCGACATCATAGCCATGCGCCATCCCAAGGAAGGCGCGCCGCTTGTGGCTGCCATGAACGCTTCCGTGCCCGTCATCAATGCGGGCGACGGCGGACATAATCATCCCACGCAGACGCTGGCCGACCTGCTCACCATCTGGAGAGAGAAGGGCAGGCTGGACAATCTTACCATCGGCCTGTGCGGCGACCTCAAGTTCGGCCGCACCGTGCATTCCCTCATTGCGGCCATGTCCCGTTACAGCAACGTGAAGTTCGTGCTCATTTCCCCGGAAGAACTGCGTCTGCCCGGCTACATCCGCAAGGACGTCATGGAGAAGAACGGCATGTCCTCCTACGAGGAGACCACCGATCTTGCGGCGGCCATGCCCGCGCTGGACGTTCTCTACATGACCCGTGTGCAGAAGGAACGCTTCTTCAACGAAGCCGATTACGTCCGCCTGAAGGACAGCTACATCCTCACGCCCGACAAGCTGAAGAACGCCAGAAACGACATGTGCATCATGCATCCCCTGCCCCGCGTGAACGAAATATCCGTAGCCGTGGACAAGGATCCGAGAGCCGCCTACTTCCGTCAGGTGCTGAACGGCAAATACATGCGCATGGCGCTCATCATGAAACTCCTGGGGGTGAACTAGCATGGTCATCGACGCGATTTCCAACGGCATCGTTCTCGACCACATACGGGCGGGACGCAGCATGGAGCTGTATCATATTCTCAATCTCGACAAGCTCCAGTGCTCCGTGGCCGTGCTCAAGAATGTCACCAGCAGGAAGATGGGCCGCAAGGACATCATCAAGATTGACGAGATCATTGACCTGAACTTCGACGTGCTCGGCTATGTGGATCCCGGCATTACCGTGAGCATCGTGCGCGACGGCAAGCTCGACCGCAAGTTCAGCGTGGAGCTGCCGGAGCGGGTGACCAACGTTATCCGCTGCAAAAATCCCCGCTGCATCACTTCCACCGAGCAGGAACTGCCGCAGATCTTCAAGCTGACGGACAGAGAAAAGAGAGTGTACCGCTGCATCTACTGCGAAAGCAGGGCCAAGGGCGGGGACTAAATTTCCGTTCCGTACGGGATCACCGTTTCCTTATAGGAAGGACCGGTGTCCAAGTCTGAGATGAGAGAGAAAACGCCGTGGAAGAGATTCCACGGCGTTTTTTGGTTAAGGCCTTTAGGCAGTTGAGGGAGCGGAAGCGACCGAAACAGAAAACCACCCGCTAAGCGGGTGGAACACAAAACGGTTATACCTAAAAAAACACCTTTTCGATAAGACGGAGTTGT
>CALUPL010000076.1 GCA_944322635.1 uncultured Mailhella sp. | reverse complement strand
GGAAAGTAGCGTTTGATACGAGCAATCTGTTCATGAGAAAGATAAAAAAGTTCCTTCATGGCATCCTCCCTATGCCGACAATAAGAACTTTTTACCCTTTTGGCAATTAATGAGTCCTGAGCCTAGCCACAGGCATTTCCGTCGTCCTGAGCGACGGACACATCCTTCATTCCATCATTTACGGCATGGCCGTCGCACTGAACAGCCTGCACAGCATACTCGTGGCACCGGTCATGTTTCTTTTCAACCTTCTCTTCAACTTTTTCGTGCCCTCAGGTTCCGGACAGGCCGCCGTGGTCATGCCCATCATGGCACCGCTTGCCGATGTGGTAGATATGACAAGACAAAACGCCGTCCTCGCCTTCCAGCTCGGCGACGGACTCTCCAACGTCATCTTTCCCACCAACGGCACCATGATGGCCAGCATTGCCATGGCAGGCGTTGACTACAAACGATGGGCCTGCTGGGTTCTTCCCTTGTTTCTGATCTGGACGGCCATGGCCGTCGTCGTCATGATCGTGGCCACGACAACAGGTTTTTGAAAAACAAACTCCGCCTTTTCAGGTGCGGACAGACTCGGATCAAAATCTGCCTTCAATTTTTTCTTTACAGTTCCTCGATACAGTAGCAAAGTTGCCCCGCCGGGTTTTGCCGAAGGAAAAATCCACATACGGTCTCCCCGGGCGCAATCCATAAAAAATTCCTTTTTCTTACTTGCCGGAAACACTGCAGCTTCCGGTCCGTTTTTTTCCATGTTTCTGCTTCACAAAAATCATATCGACCTCAGCCTTCTGCTACGTCTCACGTTTCCTCTGTTTCTGGAACTGGTTCTGCAGCTTCTTGTAGGAAACGTGGACAAAGTCATGGTGGGCAACGACTACAGCGCCACGGCCATCAACCAGGCAAATACCATTCTCGATATGCTGGCAGTCAGTCTGTCTGTTCTTTCCGCCGCTTCCCTCATTCTTATAAGTCAATATAAGGGTGCGCAAAATAAGGAAAAAGAACAGCAAGTCTATGTCATTTCCTTTTACTTCAATCTACTCGTCAGTCTCAGCATCGGCATCATGCTTGCCGTCCTTGCCCGTCCCGTTCTTGCCGCCATACATGTTCAGCCGGAAATCATGGATGAAGCCGTCATCTATTTGCGCATTACCGGAGGAGGGCTTTTTCTCCAAGCCGTCATGCTCTCCCTGAGTGCCTTTCTGCGAAGCAATACCTACATGAAGCAGTGCCTTCTGGTGGCGTTTTTGTTCAACATCATAAACATCAGCGGAAACGCTCTCTTTCTATGGGGATTCGGACTGAAAGGAGCCGTGGCCGTGGCCGTTCCTTCCGTGATCTCCCGCTTCATAGGTGCTCTCATTCTCTTTTACGAAGTCAAAAAATATCTGCGCATCAGCCTGTCGATACGGCATCTCTGCCACTGCCAGAAAGCCGAGCTCATCAAAATTCTCAAGCTCGGCCTGCCTTCCTGCGGAGAATCCATATCATACTCTTTCAGCCAGATCGTCATTCTTGCCATCATAAACACCTTCAGCACCACGGAAGCCGTAGTAAAAACATATGCCACCATGCTGGCCATGTGTTCCTATCTGTTCACTTCCGCCGTTTCTCAGGCCATGCAGATTCTTCTCGGCCGAGCCCTCGGAGCCAAAAAACATCAGGAGGCCGAGGAACTCGTCATATGGGTAACACTTGTCTCCTGCCTGGCTTCGGCAACGATTTCAGCCGCCATAGCTCTTTTTTCCAACAGCATCTTCGGTCTGCTCACAAACAATGTCGAAGTGATACGGCTCTGCCGGCTCGTCATGCTTATCGACGTTGCACTTGAACTCGGCAGAGCCGTCAACATTGTCATGGTGCGGGCACTGCAGACATGCGGCGACGTATTTTTCCCCACCATGCTGGCCATCATTTTCTGCTGGTCCGTAGCCGTCTGCGGTTCGTGGTTCCTCGGCAGCGTGCTGGAACTCGGCATTATCGGCGTATGGGTTGCCATGACCTTCGACGAGTTGAGCCGGGCCGGTATATTCATTATCCGTTTCCGCCGTGGAAATTGGAAAAAGCTTTCCCTGGTCGATGAGAAAATTTGACTGTTTCCCTCAGGAGGTCCGTCATGAACCCCCCAAATGAAAAACTTGTCTATCTTTACCTCTTCCTTACCTTTTTTCTGTGGGGAAGCCTTTATGTCGTCAGCAAATACGTACTGGACAAGGTCCCGCCCTTCACGGTTTCTCTCGTCCGTTATGCCGTTTCCTTCCTGGTGCTCATGGTGCTTATCCGTATAAAAAAATTCCGTCCCGTCGAACGCAAGGACTACAAGTATATTTTTCTTATAGGCTTTCTCGGATATTTTGTGGCGCTGGTTCTGCAGCTGCTCGGAACGAAATTTTCCAACGCCTCATTTGCCGCTCTCGTCAACTCTCTGAATCCCATCGTCATCATGATCATGGCAGCCGTATTTCTGCATGAACGCCTTACCGTGCAGAAATGCGCAGGGCTGCTGCTCGGCATTGTCGGCGTCTATTTCATCATCGGCGGCGTGCACGGCAGCGACATGATGACGGGCATCATTCTTTCCCTCATCTCCGTTCTGCTCTGGTCGTATGTGTCCATCATCATCCGCAAAATAGGCCACCTCTACCATCCTCTCATCATCACGGCCTTGAGCATGGGCGTGGCCCTCATCTTCACCATTCCCGCTTCTGCCGTGGAACTTGCGCACACTCCCGCCGTCTGGGATGCCGGCGTCATTCTCTCTTTGCTCTACATGGCCGTTATGTGCACGTGCGTGGCACATCTTCTCTGGAATGAAAGCCTTTCCCTCATAGAAGCCGGAACCTGCTCCTCGTTCTATCCGGTTCAGCCTCTGACGGCTACCATTCTCGGTATTCTCTTCCTCGGGGAAGCCGTCTCCCTCTCCTTCTGGATAGGAACGGTCCTCATTCTCATGGGTGTCATGCTGTGCCTGATCCATTTCAGCAAGGCTCCCGCCTTCTCCAAGTGCTGCTGCTCTTCCCGCGAACACTCCTGATCTGCCCTGATATACCATAAATCGGACACTCCCTTCATTGCTTGAAAGGCAAAAGGCCGAAGTCATTGAGGCTCCGGCCTTTTTTATGCAGCTCTTCACGGTGGACTCACCTTCCTTTCGTGCAGACTGTTCTATTCTCTCCACATCCATGCCTACTAGCCTCTGTAACTTATTTTTTTGCCATAATTCAGTAGAATTGCTTTCGCAAAAGCTCTCCATGAAAAATGCAGACCGCCACATCAGAAACTTTCAAGGTCCACCGAAACAAGAGTAAAAAAAGCGCCTCGCTCCGTTACACGGGGCAAGGCGCTTCACTGCCGCTTTCGGTAAAATCAGCGACCGGACTTCTTCACGGCAAGCTCAAGAATTTTAAGCGTCATCTCAAGAGACTTGCACAACGAGGGTACGGGCAGCAATTCTGCATTGGAATGAAAATTCAACCCTCCCGTGAAATAATTGGGAGTGACCAGCCCCTTGGCGGAAAGTGCGGAGCCGTCGGTTCCGCCGCGCATGGCAATGGTCTTCGGTTCTACGCCGATGGCATGCGCAGCCTCGTACATGAGATCAATGGGGGCACGGTCTTCCCCGAGAGACTCGACGATGTTTCCGTACACGTCCGTAAACTTCACGTTTATCTTTGCTCTGTTATGACGAATCCGCACAAAGTCCACCACGCTCTGCACATACCTCTTGCGCGCCTCGTAGCATTTCTTGTCGAAGTCACGGATATTCATGTGCAGTGTGCAGCGGCTGCTGTTGGACTGCATGCCGGTAAACCACCAGTAGCCTTCCTTGCCGTCGGTCTCTTCGGGAGTCTGCTTGCGGTCAAAACAATTGATGATGTCCGTGGCCACCAGCAGAGGATTCACGAGCACTCCCTTGGCAGACATGGGGTGCGCCGTCACACCTTCAATTTCGAAAAGCACGCTTCCGGCGTTGAAGGTCTCATAAACCAGTTCGCCCACGGCACAGCAGTCGATGGTATAGGCGAAATCAACCTTGAACTTGTTCAGATCCAGCAGCTTGGAGCCGCAAAGGCCGATTTCCTCATCGGGAACGAAGGCCACGCGGATTTCTCCATGCGGTTTATTGCCGGAGGAAAGCACATGCAGCATGGTCATCACGTTGGCGATGGCAGCCTTGTTGTCTGCTCCCAGCACACTGGTGCCGTCCGTAAAAATGATGTCCTGTCCCACATACTTCGCAAGTTCGGGATGCTCGGAAAGACGCAGCCAGATATCCTTTTCGGCATTCAGGCAAACATCTCCCCCTTCATAGTGCAACACCTGAGGATGAACCTCGGGAGAAAGCGACACGGGAACCGTATCCAGGTGAGCAACAAAACCAATAGAGGGTACCCCGGACACATTGCCGGTCAGTTTTGCCGTAAGTATGGAATGCTCGTCCAGTTCTATTTCTTCCAGTCCCATGGCCCGGAGTTCGCTTTCCAGAAGACGAGCCAATTCACGCTGCCCTTCAGTACTGGGCACAACGCCCACAGTGGCATCGCTTTCGGAAGGAACGGCGACATAGCGCAAAAAGCGCTCCTTTAATTCTTCGGCGTATTCATGTTCCATGACAATTTGCCTTCTTTTAATCTTTTACGGGGTTACTTTACAGGAGGATACACATAGCCGCTGTCAAAGCCCAACGGAATGCCGATCATCCAGTACACATACAGTACCAGCGTAAGCACAACAAGCAGCGCTACGGTATAGGGCAGCATCATGGAGCAGAGCGTACCTACGCCCGTGGCCTTCGCATATTTCTGGCAGTACATGATAAGCAGCGGATAGAACGGGAACAGCGGAGTAGAGACGTTCACGGCCGAGTCGCTGACGCGGAAAGCTGCCTGGGTCAGTTCAGGAGAAATGCCCAGCATCATCAGCATGGGAACGAATATGGTGGACAGAATGGCCCACTTGGACGTGGCCGAGGTAATGAGGATATTCAGCATGCCGGTAAGCAGAATAATTCCAAAAAGCGTCATGCCAGAAGGAAGTCCCATATTCTTCAAAAATTCCGCACCGGCTATGGCAAGCAGAGTTCCGATGTTGGACTTGCCGAACACATAAAGAAACTGCGCGGCAAAAAATGCAAACACGATGAAGGAGAGAAGCATGGTAAGCACATGCTCCATGGACTTGATGACGTCCGTGCTGTTCTTGAACGTGCCGGAAACATAACCATACACAAGACCGGGTACGGCAAAGAACAGAAAGAGCAGCGGAACAATGGCCTGCATGACCGGAGCCTTGGGGCTGGTCAGGCTACCGTCGGGAGCACGAAGCAGGGAGTATTCCGGCACGCACAGAGCAAAGAACAGCACAATGAAGGCCAGCCAAGTGAGACAGGCCCTCGTGAAGGCTTTCTGCTCGACGGGGCTGATGGGATTGAGCTGAAGATCTGGGTCGTTTTCAAGACCGCTGTCAAGAGGCATGGTCATACGCAGACGAGGCTCAACGATTTTGTCAGTGACATACCAGCATGCAGCAATAACGAAGAAGGTTCCGCCAAGGGCATAGAAATAGTTGCACAGAACATTGACGGAATAATTAGGATCAATCATCTGTGCGGCGGACTGAGTAAAACTCTGCATGACGGGATCAATGATGGACGGCGTGTAGCTTGCCGTAAATCCGCCGGCAAGACCGGCAAACGAACAGGCAATGCCCGCCAGAGGATGACGACCGCAGGAGTAGAAAATGAGCGCAGAAACGGGCATCAGAACCACATACGCGGAGTCGGAAACGATATGGCAGAGAATGGAAACGATAATGACGGCAGGAGTAAGAACCTTTCTGGGAATAATGCTGAGCAGCTTTTTGAGCAGCACATGAATGAAGCCGCTCCCTTCTGCTATGCCTATGCCCATGGTAGCCACAATGGTCATGCCCAGCGGAGGAAAGTTCATGAAGTTCTTGACTGAAGAAACCACGAGTTCAAGAAGGTTGGCCGGACTGAGCATATTGATGACGCGGATGGTTTCACCCGTGCTCGGATGCTTGTAGTCGAACGAAATGAACGACAGAAAAAAGGAAAGAAGAATGGCTATCACCAGTGCGTAGATAAAAAGCATGGTGATGTGCGGCAGCTTGTTTCCTGCGGCTTCCACGGCATTGAGGAAGCGGTTCAAGGCGCCGATTGGCTGTTCGTTTTTTGACATAAATGAACTCCTTGGACGATAAAATTCCGGCATGAGCTTTCGCGAATGCCGGGCCTTATACAATGTCGGAAAGTGATTTTGCCCATTTTCAGGTTGAGAGGCAAGTAAATATCTCCATAGAAATCAAGAAATATATCTGAATTGTTGCAATTTACTGATTCTGAAAGGAAAATCTGCACCCGCGACAACAAGTCTTTTGGAGTCTTGTGCCGAGTTTCACCATCTTGACAATTTTACCAAATTTGCAATTTCACCGTAAACATTTTTCTTGAATAAAAAAAATAACGAGAAGTATCATTCCATGTAAAAACAGCATAAAAAACAGTCATATGAAAGAAAATCAAGAGAACGTATTTCTTCTTATGAAGAAAAAACTGACTTTATGCCCGTTTTATTCATCAGATGACACGGCATGTTTCAGCAAACTAAGCTTCATATGATTACAACAGGTTAACCAAGATTCTGCTGCATAGCCGTTGCTGCCGGCGCCATAACAGCTTCTCGGCGATCAAAACAGTTCCGCCTTTTTCTTCTACAAATGAACGGATCTTTCCCCATGGGGCAGGTCGCATTTGGGCAACGCTGTCGAAAGACACAAAAAATCCGGCTGATCAGGCAATCCATAATCTCTTAGAGAGAGAGGTCGTCGTTTGACGATGCCGGAGAGGGAAGGAAGAGCACGGGAAGGCCGTCGTTATGCTTCGGGCTGAGGAAAAAACGACGGCAACAGGAAGGCGCAGGGGCAATGAAGAAAAATTAACAGAAAAGGGAGTTGCGATAATTACCGTAACTCCCTGAAATTCTGGTCGGGATGACTAGATTTGAACTAGCGACCCCTTGAACCCCATTCAAGTGCGCTCCCAGACTGCGCTACATCCCGACTCTGGTACCGATGATGAGAAGAAATGGAGCTCATGATCAGAATTGAACTGATGACCTCATCCTTACCAAGGATGCGCTCTACCAACTGAGCTACATGAGCAATTTCGTCTCTCGGCGAGGTGTGTAATTAGCAGGATGCTCCATGAACGTCAAGCAATTCTCACGATTTTTTTTAATTTTTCCCTTATCCGTCAGCGCCGCATCAACTTTTCGAATAAGGCGTTTTCACTATTTTTCAATAATTCCATAAGGTTGCTTTTGCCATCCGTTTTTCCGAACACATCCGCGCCCTTTACGATGAGCGGCCAGAAAGATCTCGTCGTCATTTCAGCCACAGTTCCGGCGGAACTTCCGCGAACCAGCATGCATCCGAATTGCAGAGCCATGGCTGCAACGTGAGCGTTGGTCAGTGCATGCCTCGGAGCCGAAACGAACTCCAGAGCAACGCCTCGCTCTGCGGCAAAGGCCGCGGCCTTCTCGTCCAGCAGTCCCGGGTGCGCAAGAATGTCCGCCCCGGCCTCTATGGCTGCAAAGTTGGTTCCCGGCTCGACCTGATCGCTCAACGTTTCCCCGTGCACCAGAACGAACTCGGCACCGGCTTCACGAGCTTCCTGAACAACTGACGGAAGAAGAGCCGGAGGAACGTGTCGAAGTTCCACTCCCGTACGCGCCTCCACGTTGGCATAAAGGCTGAGTCTGCGCACCTCGGCAGACAGCGTTTGCAAAACGAAAAAATTGCTTCCGTCGCTCGGCAGGACAAGCCCCACGAAACGAAGGCCTGCCAGAGCAGCATACCGCAACGCCGAAGCGGCATCCAGGCCGCCTCCAAAGCCGCCGATCGTAAGCATCACATGAAAATCCATCATAAAACACTCCCTTGGCAAGGCCATACCCGGCACCAAGAAAAAAGGAAAGGGGGAACTGATCCATTTGCGCTTCAACGTGTAATGATGTATGCTTGCGCCCCATTCCCATCGACTATACCGCTCACATTGAGGGACATCATGACCAAAGAAAAAAAATACTCCACCCTTCCTGCCGCTGAAAAGGCTCCCATTCTGCAGAACTGGCTGAATGAACACAAGGCGCGTGATCTGGCCGTATTCCGTCTTCCGGAAGGCAATCCTCTGGCCGACATCGTCATCATTGCTTCCGCCTCTTCCGCCCGTCACGCCCGCAGTCTTGCCGACGGTCTTTCCGAACTGTGCAAGCAGGAAAAGTTCGAAGTCCTCCGCACGGAAGGCTATCAGGAAGGTCAGTGGGTGCTGGTGGACCTCAACGATATCATCGTTCACATCTTTCAGGAGCCGGTCAGAGAACAGTATCGCCTTGAATCTCTCTGGTCCGGAGCCGAAGCGCTGCCCGCCACAGCAGCGGAAGGAAAGGAGAATAATTGATGCCTGCAGTGAAACCTACCCTTTTTCTTATTCTCGACGGCTACGGTCTGGCCCCGGCCGGACCTGGAAATGCCGCCAGCCTTGCCAATACCCCCACGCTTGATCGTCTGCTCGCCATGCCCGGTATGGGGCGTCTCGACGCTTCGGGCCGCCAGGTCGGGCTGCCCGCCGGTTTCATCGGCAATTCGGAAGTCGGACACCTCAACATCGGCGCAGGCCGCATCGTCTATCAGGACATGACCCGCATCGACATGGCCGTGGAAAGCGAAGAGCTGTTCAAGAACCCCGTTCTGCTCGACATGTTTGAACGGGTTCGTGCCCGTGGAGGCCGCATTCACTTCTGCGGCCTTCTTTCGGACGGCGGCGTGCACAGCCACATCAATCATCTGTTCGCACTTCTGGAAATGGCTCAGCGTGAAGGTGTTCCCGCGCTCGTTCATGCCTTCCTAGACGGCCGTGATACCCCGCCCTGCTCCGGCATCGACTATGTGACCAGGCTTGAGCCCGTTCTCAAAAAAACGGGAGCCCGCCTGGCCGACATGGTGGGCCGCTTTTATGTCATGGACCGCGACAAGCACTGGGAGCGCGTAGAAGTAGCCTGGAACATGCTGGTTCACGGCAAAGGCGAACGCGTGAGCAATGCCGCGGATGCGCTCAGCGCTGCCTATGCCGAACACGAAACCGACGAATTTCTGAAGCCCCGCATTCTGCTTGCCCCCTCGGAGTCCGTCATTCGTGACGGAGACGGCGTGTTCTGCTTCAATTTCCGTGCCGACCGCGGCCGGGAACTGGTGCATGCCCTCACAGACGCCGACTTTACCGGCTTCGACCGCGGCGTCATGCCCGACATGGCGGCCGTGGCCTCCATGACTTCCTACGATGCTACACTCAGCGTTCCCGTAGCCTTCGGCAAGCACAATCTCGACAAGACCATGGGAGAAATCGTTTCTGCCATGGGCCTGCACCAGCTGCGCATTGCAGAAACGGAAAAATACGCCCACGTCACCTACTTCTTCAGCGGCGGAAGGGAAGCTCCCTTTGAAAACGAAGACCGCATTCTCGTGGAGTCTCCCCGCGATGTGGCCACCTATGACCTCAAGCCACAGATGAGCGCCGAAGAAGTGACCGACAAGCTCATAGAAGCCTGGAACAGCGGCAAATATAAGTTTGTCGTTTGCAACCTCGCCAATCCCGACATGGTGGGACACACCGGGGTTCTCGAAGCCGCCATCAAAGCCTGCGAAACCGTGGATGCCTGCGTGACCCGCATAGAAAAAGCCGTTATGGATCGCGGCGGCATACTGTGCATAACCGCCGATCACGGCAACGTGGAAAAAATGATCGATGAGGAAGGTCGTCCGCAAACCGCCCATACGCTGAACCAGACACCTCTTCTCATTCTGGAAAACGGCAAAACCCATCCCGTCAAAAACGGCAAGCTCGGCGACATCATGCCTACGCTGCTCACGCTCTGGGGCGTTGACGTTCCGGCAGAAATGACCGGCGACAATCTGCTCATCTGAAAATCGGGGCGACTCTCCGAAAGTCGCCCTTTCCTTTCTGGAACCGTTCATGGAGAATGGAATGACCAACACTGAACCGGTAAAACCCGAAAGCATGGCACTGCTTTTTGTGTACATCTGTCCGTACTGCCAGAATGAAGTCGTGCTGGTGTCTCCCGTACAGCCCATGACAGTAACATGTGGAGCCTGCCGCAACAGCTTCCCCATTGTTCCGGTGGACGAACGTACTGTGCAGTACGTGCACACCATGCTCGGAGACGGAAAGGCTGCCGTCAACCCGAACTTCTGAATCCGGCATCCCAGAAGCCTGCCCTCCCGGCAGGCTTCTTTCTTTTTTCAGTCTTGCAATTATAAGCAATATTGAATAAAATAATATCGAATTAATTTATTTCTTCATGACATTCTCTGTGGCATAAAAAATGAACACATCCCAAACAAAGGAGCGCTTCAAGCGCTGGCTTATTTTCTTTTTCAGTCTTTTTTTCATGGGCAACGGCATTGCCATGGTTACCAATGCCCAGCTGGGAACAACGCCCATTTCCAGCGTTCCCTACGTAGTGGCTGAAATTTTCGGTTTTTCCATGGGGACGGGAACGTTCTGCGTCAACGTGCTCATGCTGCTGGCTCAAATTCCCCTTCTCGGCAAAACATTCCGCCCACGGCAGTTCCTTCAGCTGCCCTGTGTGTTTGTTTTCAGTATGTTCATTGACCTCGGCATGTGGATAACCCATACGCTCATCCCTGAAACCTGGCCGCTTCGCATCGCCATGACTCTTCTCGGCTGCAGCATCATGGCTTTCGGCATTATGCTGGAAATCACCAGCAACACCATGGTCATTCCCGGTGAAGGCTTTGTTCTGGCTCTTGCGTATCGACTCAAGCTGCCGTTCAGCAACCTCAAAGTCATCAACGACGTATCTCTGGTCGTTCTTGCAGCCCTGCTCGGCCACATCTGCCTGGACAGAATCGCAGGACTCAGAGAAGGTACCGTCATCACGGCATTTCTAACGGGCTTCATCATCCGTTTCTTCAGTCGATGCTTCCGTATGCGCATTGAACAGTGGTTTAAGCGGTAATCAAAAATTTTTCTTGACCGCAGGGCAATCCTTCCCTACAACACAAGGAGCGCGCTTATAGCTCAGCTGGATAGAGCAACTGCCTTCTAAGCAGTGGGTCGGGGGTTCGAATCCCTCTAGGCGCACCATAATAAAATCAAGAGGTTAGGTGTAAAAATACACCTAACCTCTTT
>CALUPL010000075.1 GCA_944322635.1 uncultured Mailhella sp. | reverse complement strand
GGAAAGTAGCGTTTGATACGAGCAATCTGTTCATGAGAAAGATAAAAAAGTTCCTTCATGGCATCCTCCCTATGCCGACAATAAGAACTTTTTACCCTTTTGGCAATTAATGAGTCCTGAGCCTAGAAGAACTGCTGATTTCCGCGGCCTAAAAAAACTTCGAATCCGTTTGCGGCCCCTTCAGGCAAGGCAGTCCATTCTGTCCACGCACAGGCTGGAGCGACCGTTCTTTCTCGCCATGAGAAGCACGAACGTGGCCGGAGCATCCGGCCTCGTAAACACGAAGCGGAGCCTCTCCGGATGCAGGCGCGACGGCAGCGCGGCAAGAAGTTCCGCCGTGCGCTCCGCCCCGCTCACGGCCGCCAGACAGCCTCCGCTCTTCAGCACGGCGTCGGCTGCGGAAAAGAAATCGGAAAAGGTGCGCTCCGTACCGAAAAGAGCCGTTCTGCGCAGAGGCGACGGCGGAACGCGTCCCGCGCCCTCACGCCTCCACGGCGGATTGCAGAGCACCGCATCAAAAAGAGGAAGAGACTGAGATGCCGTTCCCCCCTTCTCTCCGGAAAAGGCGTTTCTTGCCGCCCGAAGACTGACGGAGGAAACAACATTTCCCTCCAGTGCCCGAAACCGTTCCGACAGTCCCAGTCTTTCCGCGTTGCGTGCCGCCGCAGCGGCAAGCTCCGGCTGAACCTCCAGTCCAACGCCGCGCCAAAGCGGCCTTTTCCGCAGCGCCGCAAACGCCACCACTCCGCAGCCCGTTCCGAGATCGGCAAAAAATGCGTTTTCCGGCAAGGCGAGGCTCACGGAAAAATCGGCCAGCAGCAGGGCGTCGCCGCTGAACCGAAAACTCCCTTCCGGCTGCTCCAGCCCGGAGGGAAAAGCCGCTCCGGCCGGACACGATTCCTCCGCATTCATGCTCGTTGTTCCCCCTTGTCGTCATTGCGCAACGTGCGCGTTCCCGCTATAACAATGTTCGCTGTTCCGGCTGTCGGACGCGTGTCGTCCGGCCTTTTTTCTACCCTTTCCCGCCGCGAGTCTTCCATGTTCCGAGCCGACCTGCACATCCATTCCCGTTTCTCCCGAGCCACAAGTTCGCGTCTCACCGTGCCTCATCTCGCGGCATGGGCCTCCGTCAAGGGCATAGACGTTCTGGCCACGGGCGACTTCACCCATCCCGTATGGCGTCAGGAATTGCGCGATGCTCTGGAACAAGACGAGGAAAGCGGGCTCTTCCGTCTGAAGGCTCCCCTCTCCCGCAACGACATCGCCCGCGAGATTCCTCACCTCGCCGGTCTTGAGCCGCATGAACCCAAATTTCTGCTCGAAGCGGAAATCAGTTCTATCTACAAGAAGAACGGAGCAGTGCGCAAGATACATAGTCTGGTCTATGTGCCGGACTTCGAAGCCGCCGACCGTCTCTGTGAAAAGCTGGAAGCCATAGGCAACCTGAAATCCGACGGCCGCCCCATTCTCGGTCTGGATGTAAAGGACCTGCTCGCCATGGTGCTGGACATTCCCCGCGCCTTCATGATTCCCGCCCATATCTGGACGCCGTGGTTTGCGCTCTTCGGTTCCAAGTCCGGCTTCAACAGCCTTGAAGAGTGCTTCGAGGATCTGACGCCTCACATTTTTGCGGCAGAAACCGGACTCTCCTCCGACCCCGACATGAACCGGTGCTGGAGTCATCTCGACAGGCTCCTCATGGTATCAAGCTCCGATGCCCATTCCGGCGAAAACCTCGCCCGAGAGGCCACGCTGTTCAACGGTTCCGTGAACTACGACGGCATATTCGACGCCCTGCATCAGAAGCCAGGCAGCACAAGCTATGCGGGCACGCTGGAGTTCTTTCCCGAAGAAGGCAAATATCATCTCGACGGACACCGCGCCTGCGGCGTGGTTCTGGAACCCGCCGATTGCATGAAAATGGGCAATCTCTGCCCCGTCTGCGGCAAGCCTCTCACCGTAGGCGTTCTGCACCGGGTTCTTGAGCTTGCCGACCGCACGGAACCTCCCTGCCCGGGCAAGGACTTTCAGTCGCTCATTCCCCTGCCGGAAATTCTCGGCGAAATTCTGCACTGCGGGTCAAAGACCAGAAAGGTGCAGGAAAAATATGCCGACCTTCTGAGTCGCTTCGGCTCGGAAATGACCATACTCCAGGATACGCCGGAAGAAGAACTGCGTCACGCCTGGCCGGAGCTCGGCGAAGCCGTTTCGAGAATGCGCGCGGGCCGGGTGATCCGTCATGCCGGATACGACGGCGAATACGGAACCATCCGCCTTTTCGAAGAACAGGAGGCTGCGCCCTCGCTGCTCGAACGTGTACCTGCCGCCCGGCGTTCTCCGCTGACGAAACGTGTCTCCAAGGCTCAAAAAAAAAGCCTGACCACGAACGAAACGAAGGCACCTGCTGAAAACTCTTCCGCGGAAAGCCGGAAACAAACGTCCGCAGTCTCCTATGCGCCGGACACCTTCAGTCCCCTGCAGCAGGAGGCGCTCAACGCCGGTCCCGGACCCGTACTGGTGCTTGCAGGCCCCGGAGCCGGCAAGACGAGAACGCTTGTGGGACGGCTCGTGCGACTCCTGAAAGAAGGCACGAAGGCCTCGGACATCGTGGCCGTCACCTTCACCAGACGCGCAGCGGAGGAAATGCGCGAGAGACTCTCCTCCGCCCTGCGAGACCCGGAGACCGGCACTCCCGGGGAACTGCCGGAAACCGACACTCTCCATGCCCTTGCGCTGAAACATTGGCCCGGGGAAGCTCCGGTGGTTCTCTCCGAAGAAGGCGCACGCAAGGCCTTTGCCTCGGCCAATCCCGGTCTCGGAGCCAAGGAAGCCTCCCGGCTTTACGACCGCATGGAGTTCTGCCGTGAAACCCTTGCCATGCCGGAAGAACTCGAACCACTTGCCGAAAGCTATCGACGGTGGAAGAAAGAACGCAATCTGGCCGACTACACCGACCTGCCGGAAACCTGGCTGGCCGAACTCAAAAGCAGAAACTACGGAGCCGCCAAGCCCTGGAAGCACATTCTCGTGGACGAAGTGCAGGATCTCTCTCCCCTTCAGAAAGCGCTGGTGGAAGCCCTTACCCCTGCCGACGGTTCGGGATTTTTCGGCATAGGAGACCCGGATCAGTCCATCTACGGCTTCCGAGGGGCAAATTCCGGCATAGAAAAAGCTCTCCGCTCCCGCTGGCCTCATCTTAGAGTGCTGGGACTTACCGAAAGTCACCGCTCCGCCGCCGCCATTCTGGAAGCCGGTCACGACGCTCTTGCCGGAAACGGCGCCTGCGGCGAACTTTCCTCCGTCACCGGCACCTCCGCCACCCTGCAGTGGATGGCCGCACCGAGCGCCGAACGTGAAGCCGCCTGGATCGCCGACCGCATAGCCTATCTCATCGGCGGCACATCCCATCAGCAGGCCGATCTGCACGAAAGTCTCGCGGGCTGCCATCTCGACTCGGGATCCTGCAGTCCCGGCGAAATTGCCGTGCTCTGCCGCATAAAGGCGCTCATTCCGCCCATCCGCGCAGCGCTGGAACGCCGCGGCATTCCCTGTTCCGCTCCCGAAACCGAGGCTTTCTGGACGGATGAACGTGCAGACGCACTGCTTCAGGCTGCCGCCAGGGTGCACAGAAAAGAAGAGCACGCCAAAAAGGATGCTGCCTTCCTCGACGCCAGCCGTTTTCCGCTTCTTGCGGCCATGGCCCCCGCCGCTTCGGCAGAAGACGACTGGAAACAGGACATTCTTGACGACGTGCCCGCAGACGTGTGGGAACAGGGACCGGAGGCCGTTCTCGCCCGCTGCCCGACCCGCTTTGATCCTCTTTTTGCCGAATCCACGGCCTTCAAGCGTCTCCGCATGGCATGGAAGGAACACGGCGGCTGGCCGGGACTTCTGGAATTCGTGTCGTTCCGCCGGGAAATAGACATGGTGAAAGGCCAGGCGGAATATGTGCAGCTCATGACCATGCATGCTTCCAAGGGCCTGGAATTCAAGGCAGTCTTCATTCCCGGGGCAGAAGACGGACTTCTGCCCTTCCAGGGTGTGGGCGCACTTCTCCACAAGGAGGACGACTTCACGCCGCCGCCCGTGGAAGAAGAGGAGCGACTGCTCTACGTAGGCATAACAAGAGCTTCGGAAGCCGTGTTCCTTTCTTCCGCCGCAACGCGCACACTCTACGGACACAAGCTTTCGCTTCCGCCCTCTCCGCTGCTGCCCCTCTCGCATTTCCATGCCGTAAAACTGACAAGGCACACCAAAACCACGGCAAGCCAGCTGAGCCTTTTCTGACATGGACGCAAAGGGAGAAAAGGCGGCCCCCGAGCATTCTGCACACCCTTTTCCACAACGGCATGAGCCGCCTTCCTTGAAAGGAAAGCGGCTCATGCAGCATTCATTCCCGGCCCCTTTCGCAGGGCTTCTAGAGTGACGCCCTCTGCTCCAGAGGCTCCTTTTCCCTGAACACTATGAGCGGACAGTTCTGACAGATGTCCGCACCGGGGAAAGGATGGCCCGAACGGGTAAGGGACACGCCGCCCGTTTCCTCCACGCGGGAAGCCATGCGCCGAACCACGGCATGCATGTACGAGCCGGGAATCATGACGTTGACTTCTCCTCGCTCCATTTTGCCGGAATTGTAACTGCCCGCACAGGCCAGCGTCATGTTGGCCTGGCCATGGATGAAGCTGAACGCCGTACCGCCGCATACTGCGGAATTCATGCTGAGGGAAGGCCGGAAGGGATGTATGTTTGAAACGGCCATCCAGTCATCCACGAGGTGATAGGCCTGCATATTGTCACAGCAGAAATGCACTACGTCGGGCTGTACGGTGCAGGAACGAAGAGGCTGCATGAGCACGGCCAGAGGAGCCTTCTCCATGCGAGGCTTGCTCTCCACGAAGGCTCGAACCTGTTCCTTGTCCGTACCGAAGCGCAGCAGATCGTTCACCACCCGGTCGCTTATCTCATCCACGCCGAACGAACAGCGGGCGTCAAGGCACCAGAGCTTCTTCATGTCCAGAAGCACGGTACGCCCCTCCATGCGCGCCCCGAGTTCCGCCTGACAGAAGGTAAGCGGACGCACGGGTTCACAGTACCCGCCGCGCCTTTGAATCGTCCCCAGACTTTCTTCGTCAAAAATAAAGGTGATGCCCACCGGCTCATGCATGAGGCGAAGGGAACGCATGAGAAAGTCATGCATGAGCGTAAAATCGGAACTGTCCATTGATCTCCTCCCGGATGAGCCGTTCGGGAAAAAACGTCTGCTTTTCCTTGCGGCAGAAGCCCGCCTTCCGGAACAAACCGGCAGACGGGCCTGATTCCGCGGGAAACCGGGAACGGCGGTTCCCCGCGTCTTTCAGCAGGAAGCATCCCGCATCAGCTGTCGGAGTCCAAGGCCTTCACCTCGACCTGCTTCTCATCGTTGAAGGTCAGGGCAAATTTCCGGCCGTACCTCAGCAGAAAATCGCTGTCTGCAATGAAGGTCACGTCTTCCACATCCACGCTCTCGTCCTCGTCTTCATCCTTTTCTTCCAGAGCGAGGCCCAGAATGATGCGGGAACGGCAGCCGCCGCCCAGCGTGTACTCACGCAGACGAACGCAGGTTCCATCATCTTCATCTTCCAGCATGGAACGGAGTTTCGCCAGCATTTCTTCATTGACAGTTACGGTAAACATGGTTCTCTCTCCCGTGTTTTTCAGCAGATTCACAGCCGGCGGTTCTGAAGAACTCCTTCCCAAACGCCCTTATCAGGCGTTCAGAGCCGTCAGCACGACCTGCCTGTCTTCATTGAAGCTCAGCTCGTAAGCCTTGCCGTACTTTGTCAGAAAATCATTGTCCGCAATGAAGGGAACGTCCTCGACGACGATCTTCTCATCTTCGTCTTCGTCCATCTCTTCCATGCCCAGACCGAGCACGATCTTGCAGTGTCATCCGCCGCCGACTTTGTATTCGCGCAGACGAATGCAGGTGTCCTCATCTTCATCTTCCAGCATGGCGCGAAGCTTTTCCAGCATCTCCTCGCCTATGGTCACGGTAAACATGGCTGCTCCTTGACTGTTTTATTCATGTCATACGACAATGGTGGAAAGGCCGTGTCTCTCAAAACGTTCCCTAACCTCGCGAAGAGCTTCCGGCGTGTACTGCTCCACCGGGGGCAACGGCTTGCCGAGGGCCTGATACTTGTTTCGTCCGAAGGCATGACACGGCATGATTTCTATTTCGGATCGGCCGTACCTGCCGAAAAATTCCGCCATGGCGGCAAGATTCTCCTCGGAATCATTCAGCCCGGGCATGAGCGGCATGCGTATGCGCACTTCTTTGCCGGATTCGAGGGCCGCCCCCATGTTGCGTAGAATAAGAGCATTGTCCCGGCCGGTCAGTCTTCTGTGCGCTTCTGGATCCATGTGCTTGCAGTCGAAAAGGAACAGATCCGCCAGACCGAGGGCCTTGTCGAAGCGTTCCTCCGGGCAGAACCCGCAGGTATCCACCGTGACGTGCCAGCCCTCATACAGAGAAGCTTCCAGAAGATCGAGGAAAAACTGACCTCCCGCCGTGGGCTCACCTCCGCCGAAAGTCACGCCGCCGCCGGAGTTTTCGTAGAAGAGCGCATCTTTGCGGGCCACGGCAAGCACTTCGTCCACGCTCATTTCCCTGCCGCTCATTTCCCTGGACTTGGAGGGGCAAACGTCCGCACAGGCGCCGCAGGAGAGACATTTTTCCCTGTCCAGCGAAGACACGCCGCCTTCCATGCGTATCGCCCCGGAAGGACAAACCTTTTCGCAGGCGCCGCATCCCGTGCACAGTTCCCGGAAAAACAAAAGCTCGGGAGTCCCGCTCTGGGATTCAGGATTGCTGCACCAGATGCAGCGAAGAGGGCAACCTTTCAGGAACACGGTGGTTCTGATGCCGGGGCCGTCCTTGGTGGACATGCGCTGAATATTGTAAACCGTTCCCCTGCTCATGGCTTCCCTCCCCGCGGATTGCACTTTTTTGACTACCAGGGGACGGCGGAGCGGTGCTCCGCCGCCTTGCGGTGATTACTGGGCGTATTCCGTACGCTTGATTATTTCATTCTGCACGCCGCGGTCGAGGCGGGTGAAGTAGGCGCTGAATCCGGCCACGCGGACCACGAGATCCTTGTAGTCCTGCGGATGATCCTGCGCGTCCTGCAGCGTTTCGGAGCTCACGCAGTTGAACTGGATGTGCGAACCGCCGTAGTCGCAATAGGTCTTGATGAGCGAAATGAGGTTGCGCGCACCCTGCGGACCTTCCAGCGCGGAGGGCAGGAACTTCACATTGAAGTGGTTGGCTCCATAGCGCACGGTGTCGATGGCTTCCGCGCCGGACTTGATGAGGGCGGTAATGCCTTCATGGTCGGTACCGGGCATGGCGGACACGCTGCCGTCGGTAAGTGCCACACCGGCCTTGCGTCCCGTGGGCAGAGCGCCCATGAGAGAGCCGAAGTAGTTATGATACGAAAGGGAGTAGGCATCCAGAGGCGTTCTGTGACCGAAGCAGTCCGGACCGATGGAGCTGTGTATTTCATCTACGTCCCGGTAGAAGCGCTGCACGAATTCCTCGATTTCGGGATAGTCGTTGCCGTGCTTGGGAGCCTCGAAGCACATCTTGCGGATGTCCTCATAACCTTCGAAGTTGGCGTTCAGCGCCTCCAGAAGCTGAGCCATGGTGATCTTCTTCGTGTCGAACACCAGGTGCTTGATGGCCAGCAGGGAGTTGGCGGCGTCCACGCCGGCGGTCATGATGGGGTTGACCTGCGGATATCTGGTGCCGCCGGCCTCTTCGCACATGCCCTTCTCAATGCAGCCGTCGTACATGACGGAACGGAAAATGCTCGGAACTACCTGCAGACGGGCCATCTGACTGAGATCGGAGTGGTGCCGGGAAATGGTGAACAGATGCCTGAGCTGCTGCTTGCAGGCGTCGTACATTTCTTCGAAGCTCCCGAACTCGCAGGGATCGCCGGTCTGTACGCCCACGACCTTCTTGGTGGAGGGGTCCTTGCCGTTGTGAAGCAGAAGTTCCACGACCTTGGCGAGGCAGGGCTGATCTTCCTGTGTGATGAAGCTGCCCTTGCCGCAGATGCCGGTGGAAACGCAGCCGTAGTTGCCGCAGTTGCGGGCATCCTCAAGAGTAATGCCGCCCTCGTACTGGGCAAAGCGGGCGAGGTTGCGTTCGATGACCACGGTGTTGTTCAGAATCTGGGGCTGGCCGGAACCGCCGCGGATGCAGTCCACAACCTTGGTCATGTAGGAAGTCTTGAGCTTGGGATGGTAGAGCAGCGTCAGCGTGGGCTGAATGCCGCGCATACGTATCTGCGTTTCAAGCAGCAGTTCCTCAAGCTCGGTGCTGGCATCGCGGCCATAGGCATCCACGCCGCCGATGGTGATGGTCTGACCGGTATGGCCGGACAGCGTCTTGGCATAGGAGCCGCCCTGATATTCACCGAGTTCCATGTGCTTGATCCACTGGAACTTCAACAGGGTGATGACCTGCTCCTTCGTCAGTCTGCCTTCGTCGATGTCCTTCTTGTAGAAGGGATACATGTACTGGCCGTAGCGTCCCGGAGAGGTGGCGCAGGCCATCTGTTCCACTTCAATGGCAAGATGGATGAACCAGAAGGACTGAATGGCTTCACGGAAATTACGGGCGGGGTATTCGGGCACACGACGGCAGATTTCCGCGATTTCCAGAAGCTCGGCCTTGTTCTTCGGATCGGTTTCGGCCTCGGCCGTCTTTTCCGCAAGCTCGGCATAACGGTGGGAATGGGCGATGACGGCTTCCGTAGCCACGATCATGGCACGATAGAGGTCATGTTTTTCCTTGTTGTCCAGCGTGGTGGGGCAGTCGTGCAGACGCTTCTTCAGGTCGTCCACCACCCAGCGCAGGCCCTTGTTGAGAGCCTTGGGGTAGTCGGCAATGCCGGAGCCGGAAGCCACGCTCACGTTGTCGTAATACATGCCCGCCTTGGAGTACTGAGCAGGATTCACACCGTACTTGTCCTTGTACATCTTGTTGTTGAGGGCAATGCAGGTGCGGTTCTTCCACTTCTTGTACACCTTTTCCAGCAGCTCTTCCGTCTCCTTGGGAATCTTCATTTCACCAAGGGAAGTCATCTTGGCAAGCTGCATTTCATCCTTGATCCAGGACACGTTCCACTCGGGATACGGATTCACGCCGCAGCGTATGCCCGTAAGCGTGCCGACGATGGGATTGCCGTCAAGAAATATCTTCTTGGTCAAAAGAACGCGCTCAAACAGCTTCGCCCGGATATAGAGCGTGGATTCGCCGGCAAATTCGTCATACACGTCCAGAAGGCAGCGAAGCCTCTCGGGATCCATGACCTGCGGGGCGGTCATCAGAAAATCCTTCAGCTCCTGAACGCGCTGTTCGGCGGTATCCCAGTTGATGCCGTAACCCTGCCCTTCCACGGGGGCAGGCGAAGTGAACTGCATGACAGACATGAGGGGTCTCCTGTTGGAAAATTTTATGGGGACTGGAAAAAGATGTTTGCTTGTTGCCAAACATAATGCACAAAGTGTGCCAAATTTTTCTTCAGTGTTGTAATTAGCTGAAATATATTATTTTATAAAATAATTTCGGCCATTTTTCGGCTCTAAAACGCTTTCAGTCCAGAAAAAAAACTTTCTTTTTAAAAAGTATTTTTTTATACATGAGAAAAATTTATCAGACCCCGTGACAAAGGAATTCCTATGCGTATCGGTACGGAAAACTTTCATGACGTCAGCATGGAAGATGTCATGACCCCTGCCATGCGGGCCATCTGGGACCACATGAGCATCGGAGTGGCCATTGTGGACGGCGAGGGCACGTGCGTCTATATGAATGAAATACAGGCCCGTGTGGACGGGTTCAGCACCTCCGGGGTGGTGGGCAAGCACATCACGGAACTGTACGTGCCCAACGGCATGACCCGCATTCCCACCATGGAGTGCCTGTACCGGGGGGAGCCTCTTCTGCGAAAGGCCTACTGGTACAAAACCATCAACAATTCCCTTTTTTCCTCCGTAACGGATTTCTATCCGCTCTTCCGGGAAGGGCGGAAGGACGGCGTTCTGGCCTTCACCATATGGGTGGACAGCGCTCTTCTTACCGGCGAGGCCAAAATGAACACGCGGGCTCCGGCCGCCGCCAGCGAAAGCACCCGCTATACGTTCGAGAGCATCATCGGACACGATCCGGCCCTGCGCGGCGCCATAAACGATGCAAAAGTTGCCGCCAGAAGTCCGGTTCCGGTCATGATCTGGGGTGAAAACGGCACCGGCAAGGAACTGTTTGCCCAGGCACTGCACTCTGCAAGCCCGAGGAAGGACCATCCCTTCGTGGCGGTCAACTGTGCGGCCATACCGGAAAATCTGCTGGAAGGCATACTCTTCGGCACGTCAAAGGGAGCCTATACCGACGCCGCGGACAAGCCCGGTCTCTTTGAAAAGGCCGACGGGGGAACGCTGCTGCTCGACGAACTCAATTCCATGCCGCTCGGACTTCAATCCAAACTGCTGCGGGTGCTCCAGGAAAAAAGAGTCCGCAGACTCGGAGCCAGCACGGAAAAGGATGTGGACGTCCGGGTCATAAGCATTCTCAATGAACCTCCGCTCACAGCCGTAAGCCGGGGCATTCTGCGCAACGACCTTTATTATCGGCTTGCCGTCGTCGGACTCGCCGTTCCTCCTCTGCGGGAAAGACTGGAAGACATTCCCCTGCTCATATCCTCGTTTCTCCAGCGGGACGGGGAAAATCCCGACGTAAGGATATCCGATTCCGTCATGAAACTGTTCTGGGGCTACAGCTGGCCGGGCAACGTCCGGGAACTGCTGCACGTCATCGAAGGCAGTCTTGCTCTTCTCGGCGAGCGTACCGTCATTACCGAAGACTGTCTGCCAAGGCAGTTCCGGGAAGCCTGCCTCAACAGACGAGCGGCCGAATCTCAGCCGCAGCCCTCCAATGCCGAAGAAACTCCCTTCATCGACGATTACCGCAGCGTTCGCAGAAACAGCGTCATTCCTCTTAAAGAAAAGCTTAATGCCTTCGAATCCCGATGCATACGCAATGTGCTGCGCGTGACGGGCGGCAACGTTTCCAAGGCGGCAAGAATCATGGAGCTGACCGGCCCCGGTCTGCGCTACAAAATGAAACAGCTCGGCATAGGAGAAGAGGACTATTAGTCCGCTTTTCCTCATGAAACACGGCTCACCGCCTTTCGGCGCGCTGACCGGAAAAGGGCACGGAGCTTTTCCCTTCTGCCACCGGTCATGAGGACGGAAAATCGGAACAAAAAGAACTTCCGCCCTCTTTATGCCGCATTCAGACAGCGGGTACATGAGCAACAAACTCATCGAAAGAGACTCCTGCCGGCTTCATTCTCTTTCACGACGACCTGTTCCGGCGGGGCATCAGCGTTCCGGCGCACGACGTTGACCGGAACATGCGGCACTCAGGCCTTTTAAGACTGAAACCTTTCCCTTTTCTTTACTGCCCGAGCTTCACATTTTTGTCTCTCAACCGTCTGTACATTCAAGAAAAATTCGTTCCCTCCGCAAAAATCGACAGAAAAAGGAGTACGCTGATCACGAGGGCATGAGCGACATTAAATTTTTTCACATGAGAAAATAAGTACAAAATTAAACAAAGAATCCGGAAATTTTCCTGTTTTCAGCCTTATCAAAAAATAATATTAGCTCTATTTTTCACATATTTCTTTCAAAAAAGAAAAAATTTTTTCTTTTTTGATGTTTTTCTTTTTCAAGCTAATGAATTCTATTATCAATTAAAAATTTTTATTTTTATTTTCAATATATTATATTATATCATCAATACCACGATTCTTTTGGCATGATTCTTGCTTCAAGTGCTTCAACTCACATAATCCTCTCCAAATTCATATTCCCAAAAAGTTGTTTGCTTGTTTTCGGCCCGCAGCACCCGTGCTCCGTTTTTCGGAAGCCTCCGGGCGACCTTTCCTGCGCCAGCAGGTTCCCCTATTTTTCATCAGCAGGAACGACAATATGTCAGAAGCCAAACTTACGAAGTCTCTTTCTCCCATGCAGGTTTGCGCTCTTGCGCTCGGTTCCATAGTCGGTTGGGGCTGCTTCGTCCTTCCCGGCGACATGTTTCTTCCCTCTGCCGGCCCTCTGGGCACGCTGCTCGGCTTCCTTGCCGGCGCCATTCTCATTTCCTTCGTCGGCGTGTGCTACAGCTACATGGTCAAATACGCTCCCGTCGCAGGCGGCGCTTTCACCTATGCCTACATAGGCTTCGGCCCCACGGCGTCGTTCATATGCGGCTGGGCACTGGTCATAGGCTACATTGCCATAGTCATGATAGACATAGCGGCGCTTTCTCTCATTTTCCGCTTCCTGTTCCCCGGAGTGTTCGAGTTCGGCGAACTCTACACCATTGCAGGCTGGAAGGTGTACATGGGCGAAGTGCTGCTCATGACCGCCGGCACCATCATCTTCGGCTGGCTCAACTATCGCAGCGTAGGCATGGCCGGAAAGCTGCAGCTCATTCTTGCCTTCATGCTCACCTTCGGCATCGTGGCCTTCTTCTTCGGGTCCGCCTCTCTGGATTCCGCGGGCATCAGCAACCTCGTGCCTCTTTTCGCGGAGAACAAGTCCCAGGCTGCCTGCATCATGAGCATATTCGCGCTCTCTCCCTTCCTCTTCGTGGGATTCGATACCGTTCCCCAGGCCTCCGAAGAATTCGCCTTCGACCCCGGCCGCTGCCGCAACATCATGGTCGTTTCCATCTTCGTGGGCATGATTCTCTATGCCATGGTCATGCTGGGCGTGGCCATCGCCATTCCCTATCCTGAACTTCTGGCCAAAATGGAAGAAATGAGGGCCGCCGGCGGTCATGCCTGGGCCACCGGCTACGTAGCCACTCTGGCCTTCGGCAAGCTCGGCTCCATCATTCTCGCCTGTGCCGTGTTCGGCGCCGTGTGCACCGGCATCAACGGCTTCTTCGTAGCCGCCAGCCGTCTGCTCCTCGCCATGTCCCGGGGCCGCATCCTTCCCGAGTGGTTCGGCCGCATCCATCCCACCTACCACACTCCCTACAACGCCATTCTCTTCACCGCGCTGCTCGCCCTTCTCACTCCCTTCGCCGGTCGCTCCGCCGTCGGCTGGACTGTGGACATGAGCTCCGTAGGTACCGGCATCGGCTATCTCTTCACCTGCCTCGTCGCCCGCCGCGCCATTCTCAACAGCAGCAACGAAACCGGCAAGCGACTTGGCCTGTTCTGCTGCGTAATGGGCACCATCTGCTCCATTCTGACCCTCATTCTGCTTCTTACCCCCGGTTCGCCCGCCTATATTTCCTTCGCTCCGCGCTGCGTGCTCGCCGTGTGGGTAATCATGGGCTTCGTGTTCTACTTCTCCAACAAGAAGGTATGGAGCAACCTCTCCACCGAAGAAATATCCCGGAACATTCTCGGCGGAACCGACATTCCCATTCTTTTCGACAAAAAGGAAATCCCCTGCCCCACCGAACGTGAAAGTGCCTGATTTCCACGTTCATGACTGAAGAGGACCTTCCCAAACTCTGGGTCCTCGTCCCCTCCGCCGGCCGGAAGGCGACCGTTCTCCCCCACGGTGCCTTCCGGCTCCGATCGGTTTTCATGGGCTGACGGCTGAAAGCTTCCCCGAAGAGACGACCCTGCATGTTGGCGGCAAAGCTGCCGTTTATTGAATAGGCGTGCCCTTTTCCGGCCATCCACCGAGCCTACGCCTGCTGGCCGTTTTGCGCTCTTCCGTCCGCCGCACGTCTTCCTTCCGTCCGCCCGTCCAGAATGCCGCGCTTCCTGCGGCCGACGTCTGGAATGATCCGAAAACATTTCAACGAAAAGCGCTCTTTCCGCGAGACCGCCACGCCCGCTTGCACAAGGACACTTTTCATGGAAATATCTTCTCTCATCGTTTTTCTCTGCTGGTTCGCCGGAGGTTTCGTTTCCGGTGTGACCGGCATAGGCGGCGCCATGGTCGCCGTGCCTGCCGCAGCCTTGTTTCTGCCCATGCACGTCGTCATTCCCCTCAGCTGCATACTCAACGCCGCCATGGACGGCAGCCTGGCCCTCATGCACTTCCGACACTGCCGCATGGCGGCTCTCTGGCCGCTGCTTCTCGGAGCAGTGCCCGGCTCCTTTGCAGGATTATGGATCCTTCAGGTCTTCTCCGATGCCGTGCTTCAAGGCTCGGTAGGCGTGCTGCTCATCATCTACGTGCTGTGGCAGAAAATGGCCAGAGCTGGAAGCCACAAAAAAGAATCCTGGCTACTCGGCGGCACGGCGGGATTCGGTGCGGGACTTCTCGGCACGGCCATATCCTTCGACGGACCACCTGCCGGTGCCTATGCCCTCTATCGGGGATGGAACCCCCGTGAAGTGCTCGGCACTCTGGGAGTGTTCTTCCTTGTCCGCAGTCTCTTTACCTGCCTTCTTCAGGCCCAGGCAGGATTCTACACACCGGAAGTCATCGGTTATGCCATGTACGGCGTCCCCGCATGCATGACAGGTGCCGTATGCGCCTTTCCCGTGGTCAAGCGCATCCGCGTGGAACTTTTCCGTCGCGCACTCATGGGGGTCATCGTTCTTGCGGGCATGGTCTGCCTGTGGCAGGCTCTGCGATGAGCGCTACCGCGACGCGGCGTCCAGAAGCATACCTGCGGCAAGCAGAAGGCTGAAAATCAGAATGTTGCGGGAAGTAAGTCCCAGGCATCGGTTGAGCGCCCGCCCTTCATAAATGGAAACGATTCTGCTCCATACCCTATAGTGGGGAATGAGGAAAAGAAGCGGCAGAATACCGGCCCAGAACAGTCCGTGAGGAATGAGACAAAGCGCGAAGGCGCAGGCAAATCCGCCCTGGGCAAGATAGTATCTCAGGCCGAACTCCGCACCGAACCGGGCAATGAGCGTTTTCTTGCCCGACAGCCTGTCCTGATCCCGATCCCGGAAATTGTTGATGGTAAGAAGCAGATTGATGCATACGCCGACGGCCAGCCCGGCCAGCGTGGCCTGAGGAGACCATGCTCCCGCCTGCACGTAGTAGGTGAAACCCACGGCCACAAGTCCGAAAAACACCACCACGAGCACGTCACCCCAGCCGTGAGCCGCCAGAGGATAGGGACCGGCAGAATACATATAGGCGCATACGAGGCACACGAGAGCCACGCCCACCATGCTCCAGCCTCCGTACCAGGCAAGCGGAAGTCCGGCACAGAGCGCAAGTGCAAGGTCAATGACTATGCCCGTCTTCATTCTGCGCGGCGATATCCAGCCCTGTGCGCAGGCACGGCGCGGCCCCAGACGGTCATCCCGATCGTTGCCCTGCTCGAAGTCGCTAACATCGTTGATGAAATTCGAGGCTATCTGCATGAGTACGGCAAAAAGAACGCAGAGCAAAGCCGGAACCGGTCGGAAACAGTCCGCCCATACGGCCAGGGAACATCCCACGGCCACCGGCGCGAGAGCCGCGGCCAGAGTCTTCGGCCGACAGGCCAGCACCCAAGCGTACAGAGAATCCTTGCGAACTTCCTTTTCCATAACAATGCTCCCGCGGCTCTGCCGCCTTGTCTCGTCTTGACGCCCCCATGAGGGCGAGGGCAGAATAGCGCATCTTACAGGCAAAGAAAAGAAATGTTCCCGGAAAGGCTCCCCGGCGGCCCTTTCTTCCTCGGCAGAGCAGACAAAAAACTTTCAAGAGGCTTTCCATGACGGCAGAATCCACCCCCTCGACGACACGCGGCAAGGGCCGTCCCCGCAACTTCGACAGGGACGAGGCTCTTATCAGAGCTCTGGAAGTTTTCTGGCGGCGAGGCTACGAACCTGCGTCAGTTTCCGAGCTTTGCGCGGCCATGGGGATCAACGCGCCGAGCCTTTACGCAGCCTTCGGCAACAAGTCCCGGCTTTTTCTGGAAGCTGTGACTTTCTATGAAAAACGCTACTGGAGTGCACCGTCGCGCCGATTCATGGAAGAGAAGGACTTCTATCTGGCCGTAAACAACTTCTTTGCCGAAGCTGCCGGAATTCTGCTTTCCACCGATACGCCCTGCGGCTGCATGGTTGTGGTTGCGGCCGTCAATATTTCCGAAGAAGAACGGGACGTCATCGAAACCCTGCACAAACTGCGCGTCGCCACAAAAAACATGTTCACCGAAAAAATACGGCAGGCCGTATCGGACGGGCAGCTGCCTCCGGATACCCAGCCAGATACGCTGGCGGAAGCCTTCAACATCTTTCTTGAAGGCATGTCGCTTCAGGCTCGCGACGGTCTTAACGAAAAGGCTCTGAAGGATGCAGCCTCCTATGCCGTGCGCATACTGCCGAAATGGCGCAAGCATCTCAAGAACTTATCAAATTAATATCAGTTATATTAATAGGTTGTTTATTTATATAGCAATCAATAAATAATTTTGTATATTTTTGTATCGATTAATACATTTTATTATGCCGTCCTCCTCGACACAAATTGCGGCGGACCTGTAGAAAGATTGCTTTCTTCCTCTTTTGCTCCGCTCTCAAGGAAAAAAAGCCTCCCTCTTGACCTGCAAAAAGCTCCCCCTTATCCTGATGGAAACCATTTTCTCTTACATCCTTCACCATGCTGGACTTCCGTCGCCTTCTGTATTTCTGCACCATTGTGGAGCAAGGCCAGATCAGCCGTGCCGCCAGGATTCTGCACATCAGCCAGCCCTCCCTGAGTCAGTCTCTCAAAGAACTGGAGGAAGAGCTCGGTCTTACGCTCATTCACAGAGAAGGCGGCAAGTGGCAGGTCACCGAACGGGGACAGGCCTTTTATATCGAAGCGCAGCGGATTCTGACGCAGGTGGACGATCTGGCGCAGAACATCCGCAATCCCTTCGCACGCAATGCCGACATTTTCGGTGAAGTACGCGTAGGATGCAGCGGCTTCTGTCTGTCCTTCATCCGTGCCATGCTGCCCCGAATGGAACAGGAGTATCCGGGCATACGCATGCGCCTGCTGGTCACGGACAACATGGCTCTGGAAAACAAGGTACAGAGCCACGGACTGGACCTCGCCATTCTTCATCTGCCGCTCATGTACGGCAACTATGTGTCCGTCCCTCTGGCCGAGCAGTATTTCGTGGCCGTATGGTCGCCTCTGCTCCATGCTCCGGAAGAAGATCCCGTGTCTCTTCGCACGCTTGCGTCCTTTCCTCTCATGCTTTCCCGCCGATGGTCCAACAGCGGGACCTTCCGTCCGTTCATCATTGCCATGCAGGAAGAAAATCTCAGACCGCGCATCATTCTGGACACTCCCGCGTCCTACTGGATGCTGGACACTCTGGAGGAGCTGCCCGCCGTAGCCATTCTTCATCATACGGAGCTTCCCGGAAGGGCTCATGCCCTTGCCGTACGCCGCATCAACCTGCCAAAGCTCATCTTCCGACCGGCCATCATCTGGGGCAAGGACAGCTACATCACGCCGCAGTGCAGTAAAATCATTGATCTGCTCTGCGACACGGCGGGTGTCCCTCGCCCGCTCTCGTAACCCGCTCTCCGCCGTCATTGCCGATTCTCTTCCGGCCCGTGTCCGCCCGATTCTCTGCTTGTAGGAGGACCGGGCCGACATTCTTTTCGTCCGCGCCCGGAGAGAAACGTCACCCGCCTATTCTGCACAGAAGGTCTTCTTCCGAAACGCGGCGCACGTTCGCCAAAGCATAGTTCATGGGTTTTTCCAAAACATTCCCTTTCCGCAACGTTTCCGGACATAGGAAAAACCTATACCCCGTAGGGGAAAAAAGTATTTGTGCAATATCCCCCATGTGGACTAATGTGTATATAACAAAAAAAATATTTTTCATTTTTCTCATGCAATACACAACTTCATGGAGGATTACTCATGAAAGTTCTTGCTCTTAACGGAAGTCAGAATCCAAAAGGCGTGACGTATCACGCGATTAATCTTGTCGGAGATGAACTTAAAAAGGAAAATATCGGTCTTGATATCATTCATATAGGTGTAAAACCTTTGGCAGGATGCATTGATTGCAGAAAATGCAGAACAAACGGCCATCATTGCATTCATAACGACATCGTCAACAAGATCATCGACATGCTGCCCGACTACGACGGTCTCATTCTTGGCTGCCCCGTGCACTACATGGGGATTCCCGGCCCGTTCAAGGCCGCTCTCGACAGACTTCTCTATGCCACGGAACATCTGGAAGGCTGGGGACCGAAACCCGCAACGGCCATAGCCGTATGCCGCAGGGCAGGCGCCATCAACACCGCCCAGCAGCTCGGCAACTACCTCAACTGCTCCAATCTGCTTACCGTCAACAGTCAGTACTGGAACATCGTGTTCGGCTGGAAGCCTGAGGAATTTCTGGAACAGGACACGGAAGGCGTACAGACCATGAAAGTTCTCGGCAGAAACATGGCCTGGATACTGAAGGTCATAGAAGCCTCAAAAAATACCATTCCTGCGCCGGTCTATGAAAAGCGCGTCAGGGCCAACTTCTGCCGATAGGAAAACATCATGCGCGCCATAGACTTTCGCCTTCGCCCTCCCTACAAAAGCTATCTCAATTCCTTCATGTACGATATGCCCGCGCTGGAAAAGTCCCATGCCATGCGGGCCATCGGCCCCGTTTCCGAAGCCGCCCGTCGCAAGAACACCGCCATGCTCGTCGAAGAAATGGACAAGGCCGGAGTCACCTGGGGCGTCGCTCCCGTACGACTGCCGCAGAATGCCAGCAACGACGACGCCGTCACGCTCATGGAGGAATTTCCCGATCATTTTCTCGGTGTGCCGTGGATCGACCCCCTCAATCCTCAAGCGGCCTGTGCGGACGTGGAACGTTACTGCGTCAACGGGCCGTGCCGTGCCGTCATCATGGAACCGGGACTCTATACCACGCCTGTGAAATGGTTCGTCAACAATCCCGACATATTTCCCGTGTATGAATACTGCGCGGAACAAAACGTCCCCGTGCTGCTTTCCTTCGGCGGACGAGTATCCGATCCGCGCTACTATGCACCGGAGCTCATCTATGATGTAGCCACCCGCTTCCGCGACCTCAAGCTCGTTCTCTGCCACGGCGGCTGGCCCTATGTGACGGCCATCTGCAAGGTGGCCATGGACTGCCCCAACGTCTTCCTTTCGCCGGATACCTGGGCCATGACCTTTGCACCCGGCGGAGCCGACTACATTCTTGCGGCCAACTACACACTGCAGGATCAGATCGTCTTCGGCTCCTCCTATCCGGCAATACCTCTGGAAAAGGCCGTGGAAAACTACGTCAGCCGCCTTCGGCCGGAAGTGGCGGACAAAATCATGTACCTGAACGGAGCCCGGCTCTTCGGGCTTGAGGCATAGTTTCCTCAGTTTCCAAGCTCATCGCAACTCAAGGAGAACACCGATGAAAAAGCTGACGACCTCCCTCGCTCTCATGGGGCTCATTCTGGCTGCAGGCCTTATCCCGTCCTCCTTCACCTCATCTGTCCGGGCGGAAGAAAACCTTAACGTTCGCATCGTGGGAGCCTCTCTCGGCGGCTCCGTCAATCGCTCCTATGCGGCTTTTGCTCAGGCATTCATGAAGGAATACCCGGGAGCCAACGTAGATATTCTTCCCGGCGGCGCCGTGGCGAATCCGACCAGAATGCAGCGGGGGGCGGGAGAACTTTCCCACACTCAGACCATCGCACTGAACGCCGCATACAACGGCACCGACCCCTATAAGGAAAAGCACGGCGACCTCATGTCCATGTTCCGCATCGGAGACGAAACGCGCCTGCATTTCATAGCCCGCGATGCGGTTCCCTTCAAAACGCTCGACGACATCAGAGACAAGAAGATGGCCATTTCCCTTGCCATGTCTCCCAAGGGAACCACCAACGAGCTGTACGGCCGCTGGGTGCTGGAAGCCTACGGCATTACCTACGACGACATTCGAAAGTGGGGCGGCACCGTCAATTTCAGCGCCTACGACACCGTGACCAACAGCATGAAGGACAATCAGATCGACATGCTTGTGTGGGTTGGTCCGGGAGAACCCGTTTTCATGCAGGAAGTGGCTCTGGGGCAGAAGCTGCGCTGGCTGCCCGTCAAGCAGGAAGTCATGGAAAAAATGAAGGAAAAGGGACTGCGTCCCACCGTAGTCAAGGGAACGGAGTTCAACGGCATGGTTGGTTCCGACATTCCGTGTCTGACCGACACCAATGAAATCTTCTGCCGTAAGGATACCCCTGAAGATCTCGTTTACAAAATGACCAAGGTGTGGGTGGAGCATTACAAGGAAATAGGCGACGCCAACCCCGGATGGGCCTGCTTCAATCCCACGGTGGCCGCCGGTGAAACCACGCTTCCCCGCCATCCCGGTGCGACCCGCTATTTGCGTGAAGCCGGACTTCTGAAGTGAGGCCCGTCGTCCCATGGTTATCGACTTTCGAGTACGTCCGCCATTCAAAAGCTTCCTCGACAGCGGCATCATGAAACGCTGGATGCATGTGCCGGACGATCCCCGTCGTCAACCGGCCACAAACCGGGGCAGGCTTCCCGTTCCTTCTCTGCAGCAGGGCGGAAGCATGGCGCTTTTCATGAAAGAAATGGACGAGGCGGGAATAACCACGGCCGTGGTCATGGGACGACGCTGTCTTCTTCCCGGAGACGGATTCAGCAATCAACCGAACAGCGAACTTGCGGAACTCTTCTCTCTCTATCCCGGCAGGTTCCTCTGCCTTGCCGGGATAGCCCCCATGGAGCAGGGTGCCTTAGAAGAAGCGGAACAGTGTCTGCAACGTCCTGAATTCAGAGGAATCAGCCTTGAGCCCGGCTGGTGCACTCCGCCGCTTCTGGCCGACGATCCGCGCCTTGATGCCTTCTACGAGCTGTGTGCCCGATACGAAGGAATCGTATCTCTGACGCTCAGCCCCCACATCGGCCCGGATATCAGCTATGCAAGGCCCGATGCCGTACAGAGGGCATGCCGGAAGCATCCCGATGTAAACTTCGTCGTCATGCATGCCTGCTGGCCCTTTTTTGCCGACATCATCGGTGCCGCCATGTTCACTCCCAACCTCTATCTTGCGCCCGACTGCTATTTTTACGTGGAAGACATGCCCATGGCCGGAGAAATGCTGAAAGCAGCCAACACCTTCCTCAGATATCAGGTACTTTTTGCCAGCAGCTATCCCGTACGAGGCCTGAAGCAGAGCGTGACGGACTGGACGGCCAGAAACTGGAACGAAGAAAGTCTCAGGCTGTCCCTGTACGAAAACGCCGCCAGACTCCTGAAGCTTTAGCATGATCGGAAGACAAGGACTACATGATGGAAAACAAGCTGCGAACCTCTCTCAAACCCGTATTCACGGTTCTTGCCGTTTTTCTCGCCCTGTTCCAGATCTATACCACCGGCGGATTCGCCATTTTCGACGGCACGCTCCAGAAGGTGGCGCATCTTTCGCTGGTACTGGCTCTCGCCTTTCTCCATGTTCCGTATAAGAAGTTCGGCAACGGCAGAGAACCCACAATCTGCGTTCTGATCGACATATGCCTCGCGCTGCTCGCTCTCGGCATAAGCGTTTATTACTTTGCCAATGCCTCAACCATTCTCGAACGGGTGCGCTATGTGGATGAAGTCACGGATCTGGACATTTTCTTCGGCTGCGTCACCACGCTTCTCACCATGGAAGTCACCAGACGCACCGCGGGCATGCCTCTCGTCATCGTGGGCATCTGCTTCATCTGCTACGCCCTTTTCGGACAGGATCTGCCCGGCCCCTTCCGGCATAACGGCGTAACGTTCGATGGACTCATCGAACAGCTGTTCCTCTCCTCCGACGGTCTCTTCGGCCTCCCGCTTGCGGCCGCCGCCACCATGATTTACGCCTTCGTGCTGTTCGGCGCATTTCTGGAACGCACGGGCATGAACACGCTGTTCATCGATCTCGCCTGCCTTCTGACCAAAAATGCCAAAGGCGGCCCGGCAAAGGTGGCCATCTTCGCCTCGGCCCTGTTCGGTTCCATTTCCGGTTCCGCGCCCGCCAACGTTTATGGAACCGGCATTTTCACCATTCCCCTCATGAAACGTGTGGGCTATTCTCCTGCGTTCTCCGGTGCCGTGGAAGCCTGTGCCTCCACAGGCGGACAGCTCATGCCGCCCATCATGGGTGCGGCAGCCTTCATCATGGCCGATCTCACGGGGGTGGGCTACATGGCCGTGGTCAAGGCCGCACTTCTTCCCTCCCTGCTGTTCTATGCTTCTCTCTGGCTCATGATTCACTTCGAAGCCGTAAAGAAAAATCTCGGAACCATACCGGCGGAAGAAGTCCCCGAAGCTCGGACCGTCATATCCCGCCTTTATTACATGATTCCTCTCGTTTTTCTCGTCGTGGTGCTCATGATGGGCCGGAGCGTCAACTTCGCCGCCTTTGCAGGCTGCATAGTCGTGGCTCTCGTGGGCGCCTTCCGCAAAAGCACGCGCATCGATCTCAAAGCCCTCAGAGACATATCCGTCTCCGCAGCCAGAAATACGCTCATGGTCACAGCATGCTGCGCCTGCGCTGGCATCGTGGTGGGCGTCATGGGCATTACCGGCGGCGGATTCAAGTTCATCAATCTCATAACCTCCTTTGTGGACGGAAACCTGATTCTCCTGCTCATTCTGCTCATGCTGACCTGCTTTGTCGTCGGCATGGGCGTACCCACGGCTCCGGCATACATCATCGTTTCCGTGCTGGCGGCCCCGGCCATGATAAAGCTCGGCGTCGATCCCCTGGCCGCCAACATGTTCGTGCTCTATCACGCCGTTCTCTCGGCCATCACCCCTCCGGTATGTCTCGCCGCCTTCGCCGGAGCCGCCATTGCCGAAGCCAATGCCATGCAGACGGGATTCCAGGCCGTAAAGCTCGGCATCATCGCCTTCATCGTGCCGTTCTTCTTCGTGTATGAACCGGCTCTTCTGCTCAAGGGCAGCCTTGCGGACATCATTCCCGCCGTCATCTCGGCCTCTCTGGGACTCATTGCCCTCGCCGCCGGCCTGCAGGGATACCTGCTGAGGAACGCAAGACTCTGGCAGCGCGCCGTTCTGGTCGCCGGAGGTCTCATGCTCATCATTCCCGGCATGATAACCGACCTGCTCGGACTCGGAGGCTTCGCCCTCGTTCTGCTGACCCAGAAGATTCAGAAGAGCTGAAAGCGGTGAAGGGAACGGCCGGATTCCGCCATTCCCGCAAGTCACGTTCTCTCCGCCTCAAAGACGCCGCCCTTTCAGGACGGCGTCTTCTTTTTACGCACGACCTGCGGCCCTCTCTCAATTGACCTTCATGTCTGAGAAAGGTATTCTTTTCAGCCGTCAGTCATTCAGGATATGCGCCACGGCGCATGGTTCCACCGCTGTCCCGCGCGCCCTGAACGCGCAGCAGCCAAACGACATGAGGCCCCCATGAGCCAGAACACCCCCGCCCCTGAAGCGGAACGCCCCCAGGGCACGGATTTTCTCCGCGCCCGCATCAATCAGGACAATCTTACCGGCCGTTTCGGCGGCCGCGTGCACACCCGCTTTCCTCCCGAACCCAACGGCTACCTGCACATAGGCCACGCCAAGTCCATATGCATCAATTTCGGACTGGCCAAGGAATACGGCGGCCTGTGCAACCTGCGCTTCGACGATACCAACCCCGTCAAGGAAGACACCGAATACGTCGAATCCATTCAGAAAGACGTCCAGTGGCTGGGCTTCCAGTGGGCCGGCGACGTGCATTATGCTTCCGACTATTTCGATCAGCTCTATGAATATGCCGAAAAGCTCATCATGATGGGCAAGGCCTACGTGGATGAACTTTCCGCCGATGAAATTCGAGAATACCGCGGCACGCTCACGAAGCCCGGCACGCCCAGTCCCTGGCGCGACCGTCCGGCCGAGGAAAGTCTCGACCTCTTCCGCCGCATGAAGGCAGGCGAGTTTGAAGACGGCAGATATGTGCTCCGCGCCAAGATCGACATGGCGTCTCCCAACATCATCATGCGCGATCCCACCATCTACCGCATACGCCATGCCACGCATCACCGCACGGGCGACAAGTGGTGCATCTACCCGATGTACGACTTCACGCACTGCCTTTCCGACTCCATTGAGGGCATCACTCATTCCATCTGCACGCTGGAATTCGACAACAACCGCGAACTCTACGACTGGGTACTGGATACGCTCGGCGTGTATCATTCGCAGCAGATAGAATTCGCCCGTCTCCAGCTCACCTACACCGTACTTTCCAAACGCAAGCTCATTCAGCTCGTGAAGGAAGGCTACGTACGCGGCTGGGACGATCCCCGCATGCCCACCATTTCCGGCCTGCGCCGCCGCGGCTACACGCCCGAGTCCATCCGCGATTTCTGCTCGCGCATAGGCATCGCCCGCAGCGCCGATTCCGTGGTGCACTACAGCCTGCTGGAATTCTGCTGCCGCGAACATCTCAATGCCGTTGCTCCGCGCTGCATGGCCGTGCTCAATCCTCTCAAGGTGGTCATCACCGACTATCCCGAGGATCAGGTGGAGGAATTCGAGCAGCCCCTGCATCCCGAAGACACCTCCTTCGGCAGCCGCAAGGTTCCCTTCTGCCGCGAAATCTACATCGATCGCGACGACTTCCGTGAAGACCCGCCCAAAAAGTACTTCCGCCTCGCGCCCGGCACGGAAGTACGCCTGCGCTACGCGTACTACATCACCTGCCGGGAAGTCATAAAGGACGCGGACGGCAACATCGTGGAGCTGCACTGCACCCATGATCCCGCCTCGCGCGGCGGATCCAGCCCCGACGGACGCAAGGTCAAGGGCACGCTGCACTGGGTGAGCGCCCGCCATGCCGTCCCCACCGAAGTCCGCCTGTACGAGCAGATGTTCACCACCGAAAGCGACAGCGACATAGAAGAAGGCAAGACCTTCCTCGACTACTTCAATCCCGACTCCGAAAAAATCGTCACGGCCATGGCGGAACCCTATCTCGCCACGCTTCCCGCGGGCAGTCACGTACAGTTCGAACGTGTGGGGTACTTCTGTGCCGATCCCGATGGAACGACGGAACATCCCGTGTTCAACCGCACCGTGACGCTCAAGGACTCCTGGGCGAAAATAGAAAAGAAGCAGTAGGAAACTCTGGAAAACCAGACATTCCCCGAAATCTTCCCCCGACGCCCCGTCGGGGTGCAGCCGCAGAAGACCAGTCCCGTACGATTTTCCGGCTGCATTCGCGGAAAATCCCGCAACCTGCGGCGGCAGGCCTACAGCTTTTCCGCCGCTGAAGACCGGACTCCCCAAAAGGAGGCAGCATGTCCATTTTTGAGAAAAATCAGGCCCTTGCAAGTCTGTTTGAACAGCATAAGGCCCGTTTGTGCGAAGAAGAAGGTCTGACGGAAGAAGAAATCCGTTCCGCCATTGAAAAAGGCACCATGGTGCTGCTCGGCAATCCCAATCACAAGGATGTTCGTCCCATTCTGGTGGGACAGCCCGCACGGGTAAAGGTGAACGCCAACATCGGCACCTCGCCTTTCCACTGCAGCGTGAAGGGTGAAATGCGCAAGCTCAAGATAGCGCTGGACGCCGGAGCGGATACCGTCATGGATCTGTCCATTGCGGGAAATCTCGACGACATACGCCGCCAGATGCTGGAAGCCTGTCCTGCTCCCATCGGCACCGTTCCCATGTACGGAGTGGCGCAGATATACATTGACAAAGGCGAAGACCCCGCCACCATCGATCCCGAAGTCATTTTTGCCGACGTGGAAAAGCAGGCCGAGCAGGGCGTGGACTTCATGACGCTGCACTGCGGTCTTACCCGTCAGGGAGCGGAATGGGGCGCCAAGGGCGGCCGGGTCATGGGCATCGTGTCCCGCGGCGGAAGCATTCTTTCCCGCTGGATGCTGCGCAACGACAAGGAAAATCCCCTGCTCACCGGCTTCGACCGTCTGCTCGACATTGCGCTGCGCTACAATGTCACGCTCTCGCTCGGCGACGGTCTGCGTCCCGGTGCCGGCAGTGATGCCGGCGACGCCGCCCAGTGGATGGAAGTCATCATGCTCGGCCAGCTTGCCAAGCGCGGTCTGGAAAAAGGCGTGCAGTGCATGATTGAAGGCCCGGGCCACGTGAACCTGAGCGAAGTGGAAGCGCAGATCATCAACATCAAGACGCTTACCCACGGGGCTCCCCTTTATGTGCTCGGCCCCATCGTTACCGACACCACGCCCGGCTACGACCACATCGCCGGAGCCATAGGCGGCGCTCTGGCCGTGAAGGCCGGGGTGGACTTCCTCTGCTACCTCACTCCTGCCGAACATCTCACGCTGCCCGACGAAGACGACGTGAAACAGGGCGTAATGGCCTCCCGCGTGGCGGCTCAGGCCGGTGAAAACGCCCTCGGCACGCCCCGCGCCAGAGCTCGTGAGGCCAAGATGTCCAAAGCCCGCATGGAACTCGACTGGGACGCCATGCGTGAGGCCACCATCGACCCCGAACTCATGGACAAACGCCGCGAACCGCACAAGAATGAAGAAGCCTGTGCCATGTGCGGCAACTTCTGTGCCGTGCGCATGATGCGTGAGGGCAATCCCGCGGCCCAGGTGCCGAGCCACTGCCAGCATCACCGCAAATAAGACATGACGGGCACGGACTTTCCGTGCCGCCCCTTTACGGAAAGGCCGCATCCAGCCGATGCGGCCTTTCTTCCTCATGGACGCAAAAACATGTGCAAGACAGCTGTGATACTGGCAATGCTTCTGATGTTGCCCGTGCTCGGTTCCGACGCCGAGGCCAGATACTCCCGGCCTCTGACCGCCAGACAGGCCTTTGCCCTCATCCCGACGGAAATATTTGAAAACACGAGGGAACCTCTCAGTGAGGAGGCCAAGGAGCAACTGGCCGATCAGGGCGTAAGCGAGCACTGGAGCATAGCGGAAGACGAATGCGACACGCTGCGCCTTGCCTCCGCCGAAGGTCTGCCCGACGTTTCTCTGCGGATGTTCCGCTCGGAACGCGGTGCCGTGGCCGCCTTCCGCACCGAAGACGACGACGGCGAATGCATTTCCGAACTGTGGTACATAAGCTCCAGCGGACATGCCGCCCCGCTTCCTCTGCCCCCGGAACCTCCCGTTGATGATTTTTTCCGTCCGGATCGCACGCTTCCCGGAAGACTCTCCTCAAACTGCACCTACTGCGTGTTCGACAAGGGCCTGGAGGTGCTTCCATCCTTCGCCTCCGACGGCTTTCCCTGCAATCTTGATCCCGACAACGCCGTTTACTATCTGTGGAACGGCAGAACCTTTATGAAAAAAATCAAAAAGATACATTGATTCTACAGGCGGCTCCTTATTTTCTCTCATGGGACAAGTCACGGCAGCATAGTGACGCAGGCCTTTCAAGGAACAAAAAAGGCGGCCTGAGCCGCCCAAACGTGGAGTTCAGAGCCGAGGGAGTGAAACATACCCTTTCGCCGGGGCATGCACGCCCGGCCGCATAAGTCCGCGCTCCCTCCGCCCGGAAGAATTTCCCTGCTACTTTACAATTTCGGTGCCTATGCCCTGATCGGTAAGCAATTCCAGCAGCAGGCAGTTCTCCACACGACCGTCCACAATGGTCACCTTGTCCACGCCCTTTGCCAGGGCATCGAGACAGCAGTTGATTTTGGGAATCATGCCGCCGCTCAGTGTTCCGTCTTCCAGAAGTCTATGGGCATCGGCCGTATCGATGTGCTCGATGAGCTTCCCTTCCTTATCCAGAATGCCGGCCACGTCGGTAAGCATGAGCAGACGGCGGGCCTTGAGCGCTCCGGCCACGGCACCGGCCACGGAATCGGCATTGATGTTGTAGGTGTTGCCCTCGGCATCCACACCGACGGGGGCGATGACGGGCACGAATTCATCGTTGATGAGGGAACGCAGGAGCTGTGTGTTCACGGCCGTGACCTCGCCCACATTGCCGAGATCAATGATTTCCGGCGGCTGCTGCTCTCCGTGACTGATGGTCATGGCAAGCTTGCGGGCCTCAAGCAGAACGCCGTCCTTGCCGGAAAGTCCCACGGCTCTTGCCCCGGTTTTATTGATGAGATTCACCACGCTCTTGTTTACGGAACCGACCAGCACCATTTCCACGACATCCATGGTGGCCTTGTCGGTCACGCGATGCCCCTGACGGAACTCCGACTTTATTTCCAGCTTGCTCAGCATTTCATTGATCTGGGGACCGCCGCCGTGCACGACGACGGGATGAATGCCCACCAGCTTGAGCAGACTGACATTGCGCGCAAACGCCAGCTTGAGGCGCTCTTCGGTCATGGCATGGCCGCCGTATTTGATGACGACGGTTTCCCCATGATATTCACGCAGATAGGGAAGACTCTCGATAAGGACTTTCGACTGCAGGCGGGCCTGCTCCACAGGGTCGGCAAAAACGGCCATATATACGCTCCTTCTGCCGGGAACGGCCCGGCCTTTCGTTGTTGCTTACCGGCATAGTTCCCGCAATCTGCGGGAATGTCCAGCCCTTTCCTCAAAAGACGAAACCAAAAAGAATGCCCGCCACGAGCGGCTTTGCACGCTTAAACCATTGCGTAAAAAGGCGCAACAGGTTAAGAAGATGGGGTCAATGACGCGGACATCCTTCCGCAAAATCAATTCTGGAGAATCCAATGTTCACTTCCATTGCCTACGCCGCCGGCAACGCGGGCGGCGCCGCTCAGGGCGGCCCCATGGGAGCCGTCGCCTCTCTCGTGCCCCTCATTCTCATGTTCGCCGTGTTCTATTTTCTGCTGATCCGTCCTCAGCAGAAGCGCAACAAGGAACACAAGGCCATGCTTGAATCCCTGGGCAAGGGCTCCTACGTCATCACCTCCGGCGGTCTGCTCGGACGCATCGTCGATCTGGAAGGCGACATTCTCGTCATCGACCTCGGCGAAACCAAGGTTCGCATGCCCCGCGGCTTCGTGAGCGGCACCTACGATCCCAAGGCCATGAACAAAACGGCTGCCGAGACCGCTCCCGCAGAAAACAACAAGTAAGACCCGAAACGCCGAGTCTTCCGCTTCCACGCCCCCTTTTCGCAAGGAGGCGTGGAGCTTTGTGTTATTCATCATAAGGTCTTCCGGCCTTATTATCGTCTTTTTAAGGATACGACCATGAAAGCTCTGCGTTTGCGCCTGGCCTTCTCACTCATCGTGCTGCTCGTGGTGCTTGCGTACGCCCTGCCCAACATTCCCGCCATCGGCGACTCGCCCCTGGGAGCGCTCATGCAGGACCGCATCAGTCTCGGCCTGGACCTCAAGGGCGGCATGAATCTCACCCTGGGCGTGGATGTGGAAAAGGCCGTGCAGAACACCCTGTCCGTCAACGGTCAGGACATCCGCGACCGCGCCGAACAGGAAAAGATCACCGTCATGAAGCCCCGCCTCAATGCCGATGGCCTTCTGGAGGTGACTCTTCCCCGTACCGATCAGGCCGGCGCCTTTGACGCCATGATCGGCAAGTGGTTCCCCAACCTGCAGCAGGTTTCCGCCGACAATACCGCATCCGGCCGGGTGTATGTTTTTGAACTGTCCCCTGCGGCCCGCAAGCAGACCGAGGACATGACCATGGAACAGGTCGTGCGCACCATCCGCAACCGTATCGACCAGTTCGGCGTGGCCGAACCCGACATCCGCAAGCAGTCGGACAATCAGGTACAGGTTCAGCTGCCCGGCATGACCGACGCCGAACGCGCCATCCAGATCATCGGTCAGACCGCCCATCTGGAATTTCACATCGTGCGCGATGACGTGGATCCTACCTCCATCATGCTGCCCGCCGGCACGGCACGCTATCCGCTCATCGTCAAGGGCCAGTACGGCACGCAGACGGAAAGTTCCATCATCCTCGACACCGAAGCCCTCATGGGCGGCGAGGACATCACCAACGCGCGCCCCGCATTCAACGAATTCGGCCAGTCCTATGTGGCGCTGGAATTCAACAACCGCGGCGCCAGCAATTTCGAGCGCATTACCGGCGAGCACATCAAGAAGCGCATGGCCATCGTTCTGGACGGCAAGGTGTATTCTGCTCCCGTCATTCAGGACCGCATAGCCGGAGGCAAGGCCTCCATCACCGGCAACTTCACCACCGAAGAGGCGCAGGATCTCGCCATCGTGCTTCGCGCAGGCTCCCTGCCCACTCCCGTTTCCATTCTGGAAGAACGTACCGTCGGTCCGTCTCTCGGCAAAGAATCCATCAGCAGCGGCATCAAGGCCTCTCTCGTGGGCGCGGCGGCCGTGGTCCTCGTCATGCCGCTCTACTACGGACTCTCCGGACTCGTTGCCGACATCATGCTCTGCTTCACCATCACCATACTTCTCGCCGGCATGACGCTGTTCGGCGCCACGCTCACGCTCCCCGGCATTGCGGGCATCGTGCTCACCATAGGCATGTCCGTGGACGCCAACGTACTCATTTTCGAGCGCATCAGGGAAGAACTCAAAAACGGCATGTCCGCCATGGAAGCGGTCAAGGCCGGTTTCAGCCGGGCCAGCATTTCCATCATCGACTCGAACCTGACAACGCTCATCACGGCGGCCATTCTGTACCAGTTCGGCACGGGGCCCGTAAGAGGGTTTGCCGTTACGCTGTCTCTGGGCATTCTGGCCTCCATGTTTACGGCCGTCTTCGTTTCGAAAGCCGTGTTTGAAACGTGGGTATCCCGCTCCGGCAGCCAGAAAATCAGCATCTAGGACAAAGAGGTCCTTCCCATGGCATTCGCACTTCTTTCCCGTCAGACCAATATCGACTTCGTCGGCTTCCGCCGCATAGCCTTCAGCATTTCCGGCTTCTTCATCATTCTCGGTCTGATTGCCATTATCTGGAACGGAGGCCTGCGCTACGGCGTGGACTTCGCCGGCGGCGTCATGGTGCAGATTGAATTCGCCCAGCCCATTCCTGACGAACAGGTGAAAACGGCGCTGCAGAACGTGGATCTGCCGGGGCTCACCGTGCAGCAGGTCGATACCGAAAACCGTGACTACCTCCTGCGCTTCTCCATGCCTGCGGCGGAAAACCAGGATCTGCGCGAACAGGTCTCTTCCGCTCTCAAGTCCAGCATTCCCGACAACGCCTCCACCATTCAGCGTCTGGAATCCGTAGGACCCAAGGTCGGCAACGATCTGCGCAACATGGCCATCGAAGCCCTGTTCTACGCCGTGCTGCTCATTACGGTGTATATTTCCGGCCGCTTCGAATACAGCTGGTTCATGGCCGGCGCCATGGCCGTCGTTCTGTGGGCCGCCGTGTACGGTACCTCATATCTCGGTTTCAACAGATTGTGGGGCGTGGCCATCGGCATGCTCATCACGCTCATCTGCTGCTGGAAGCTGAAGCTGAACTTCGCTCTGGGCGCCATTCTGGCCCTTATTCACGACGTCGTCGTCACGCTGGGCCTGCTCACCCTGCTCGGCGTGGAAATAGACCTCAACGTCATTGCGGCCCTGCTCACTCTGGTGGGTTATTCCATCAACGACACCATCGTCGTGTATGACCGCATCCGTGAAAACCTGCGCGCCGTTCCTTCGGATGTCCAGCAAAAGCCCTCCATGGGCGAAATCATCAACAAGTCCGTGAACCAGACTCTGTCGCGCACCATCATGACCTCCGCCACCACGCTGGTGGCCAGCCTGGCCCTGTATCTGCTCGGCGGCAACGTCATTCACAACTTCGCCCTCACCATCACCCTCGGCATCGTGTTCGGCACCTTCTCCTCCATCTTCGTGGCTTCCCCCATACTCATCGCCTTCGGCGACGTAAACCTCTACCACGCCAAGACCAAGCAGAAGGACGACTACGAACGCCCCGGTGAACACGGCATCGTGTAAGTTCCCTTTTCTGAAAAAAAGGCCCTCCGCATTCCGCAACTGGGAATACGGAGGGCTTTTCTTACATTGCCCCCTCAGGATGCACGGACACTCCGTCCCCTCCCTTAACAAAAAGGCGACCGCCGTTCCGGCAGCCGCCCTTTTCTTTCAGAGACTATCGGCGTCAGTCAAGATACTCTGTCAGATCGCTGCGCAGGATATGGTCGAGTTCCGCACGGTCGGAAACCGGAGTCTCGGTGAACAGAAAACCAAACACCGGACCGGTATGATAATCGATACGGCGCAGTTCCATGACATTATGAAACGACGAACAGAGCCTGTCATAGTTGAACACGTCGGAAGGCTTGAGACTCGCCGGAGGGTTCAGCACGATGAAGGAATAGATCTTGTCTTCCTTTCCTTTCAGCAGCTCATCCCAGTCCGGCCGGATGTTGCGCAGAAAATAATCGTAGGTACGGAAGCCGTAGGCATGCAGCGAAAGGTCGGTCAGGCACCAGCCCGCAAAACGCAGAGGATTGGCCTCAATGGGAATGATGCGGCCGTTGTCCACCCGCAGTTCCAGATGAATGGGCAGATTGCGTGCGCCCATCTCCTCGTTCATGCGGTTGAAGAAGTCCGTGAACGGCTGAAGATGCTCGCGGATGATGGACGCGCCGGAGCAGTACAGTCTGTCGCTCACGTCTTCGGCCGAGGCAAACTCATGATGGAAGATGTTGACGATGACCGCGCGACCCTCTCCGTCGTAGTAGAAATCCACGGCGTATTCCTCGCCGCCGATATACTGTTCGAGAATGAAACGGCTGTTGCCCACTACGCTCTCATCGTAGTTTTTCTTCCAGTCTCCGGAATGAAGCCGGATGTCTTCCAGAGCCTTTTTCCAGTCGTCTTCGCTGAAGATGGTGTACACCCCAACGCTGAAAAAGCCCACGGAAGGCTTGAGAATGAAGGGCGTCTTCAGTTCGCTGAAGTCTATCTTGTCCAGATCGGCCGCTGCGACTTCACGGAACAGAAAGTCGGGATATATCTTCGAGAGCATGCGGCGGAAGGCGGCCTTATCCTTGCAGAGGGCTATGCCTTTCTGCAGCCCCTTGTCCGGAGAATGCTTCAGTACCCACGAAAGGGAATTTTCGCAGGTGGTGTAAATGCGGTCGCCCTGAGCGAGCAGCTCGTCGGCCTCCTCGTCGGAAACAAGACGAAAAGTCCCTTCAGGAGCGGCGGAGAGCGCCGGTTCGTTACGGAGCACGGGGGTACGGCTTTCGGCCAGATAGTCCCGAAGCTCACGGGACACGTACTGTTTGTCAAGAATGATCATGTAATCCTCACAAGGGAAAATGGCAGCGCACGGCATGCCCTTGGTTGACACTGAGGAGCGGAGGCTCTTCTTCCCTGCACAGCTCTCTTGCATGAGGGCAGCGGGGATGAAAGGCGCATCCGGCAGGAGGAGAAAGCGGACTCGGCATTTCTCCCGAAAGAATCATGCCCCTCCCCCTGCGGGAAGGATCCCGCGACGGCGCGGCGGCCATGAGCGCCTCCGTGTACGGATGCGCGGCATGGGCAAAAATTTCATCGCAGCCGGACACTTCCACCAGACGACCGAGGTACATGACTGCCACTCTGTCGCTCATGAAACCTATGACGCCGAGATCATGGGAAATAAAAAGGTAGCCGAGTCCCATATTCTGCTGCATGTCTTTGAGAAGATTCAAAACCTGTGCCTGCACCGAGGCATCCAGGGCCGAAACGGGTTCATCGCACACAATGGCACCGGGACCGGCCACAATGGCCCGTGCCACGGCCACACGCTGCCTCTGCCCGCCGGAAAACTCATGAGGATACCTGTCGATGTGCTCAGGCTGAAGTCCCACATGCACAAGAACATCCTTCACCTTTTCGCGCCATTCCGTTCGAGAAAGAGGTTGTCTGGCGGCCTCTGCCGCAAGACGCAGAGGCTCGGCAATGCTTGCTCCCACACTCTGGCGCGGATCGAGAGAGGAAAACGGATCCTGGAACACCATCTGTATGCGGCTTGCACGCTCAAGTGCGGTCCAGGCGCCGATGGGACGCCCGGAAAGCAGCACTTCGCCGGAAGAAGGCGGCAGAAGTCCCGTAGCCATGCGCGCAAGCGTGGACTTTCCGCAACCGGATTCTCCCACAAGTCCCAGGGTTTCCCCGGGAACCAGCTGAAAACTCACGTCGCTCACGGCTTTAACCGTGGCCGGACGAGGATCAAAAAGTCCCCGCTGTACGGTAAATTCCCGGCTTACCTGCCTGAGTTCGAGCAACGATTCCATGACTGTTCCTGTTTGCGTTCTTCCTGCGGAGGGAAGATTCCCGCCCGGGCAGACATCCTACCTTAGCCTTTCCCGTGCCGCAAGGGGATAAAATCTCTGGACATGGAGCCGTTCCGGCTTTAAGTAGGGAGGAAAAACAAGGAACCGCGACGGCATTCAAGACTCCATGGCCGGACAAAACGGCCGACCGCGAAACTGCGGCCAGCGCTGCCGCGGCTCCTTTTTGCTTGTCAGGCTCCAACGACGCATTTACGGATAATGAAATCCCCAATCCTCAGGGAGTTAATTCGTATGTTTCACCGCATGATGACCTCTTTGTGCATGCTCGCGGCCCTCTGCGCGCTTCCCTTCTCTGTCGAAGCCGCGGCGCCGTTCACCTTTGCCGACGTGCAGGCCAAAGCTCAGGATCTGGCCGGAACGAAGTATGTCCCCATCACGCCCGTGCCGGAATTTCTCACCAAGCTCAACTACAGCGAATGGAGTTCCATCCGCTATCTGCCGGAAAAGGCTCTCTGGGCGGAGGAATCCCTGCCCTTTACCGTACAGTTCTTTCACCCCGGTCTGTACTACGACAGACCCGTGCGCGTGCATGTCGTGAACGACGAAAACGTGGAGGACGTATCCTTCGATCCCTCACTTTTCCAGTACGGCAGTGAAGAACTCTCCAAGCAGGTCTCCCAGGCAAAGGATCTGAACTTCGCCGGTTTCCGTCTGCACTATCCGCTGAACAAAAGCGACTACAAGGACGAAGTGGCCATTTTCCTCGGAGCGTCCTACTTCCGCGCCCTTGCCGCAAACACGCACTACGGCATCTATTCCCGCGGTCTTGCCATAGATACGGCCATGGCTCAGGGCGAGGAATTCCCCTATTTCAAGGAATTCTGGATTGTGAAGCCCGCTCCCGACGCCAAGGACATCACCATCTACGCACTCATGGACAGCGAAAGCATGGCCGGAGCCTATCGATTCATCATCACTCCCGGCTCCCCCACCGTCATGGACGTGAAGTGTGCGCTCTTCACCCGCAAGGACGCCAAGAACATTCAGAAGATAGGCCTTGCCCCCCTGACGAGCATGTTCTTCTACGGAGAGGAAAGAAACGGCCGTCCCGGCGATTACCGCCCCGAAGTGCACAACTCCGACGGCCTGCTCTACGTCAACGGCGACAAGCACTGGTTCTGGAGTCCGCTTGCCAATTCCAAGCGCCTCAGCGTCAACACCTTCCCGCTTCAGAACCCGCGCGGTTTCGGTCTTCTGCAGCGCGACTGCGATTTCAAGAGCTATCAGGACATTGAGGCCGCCTATGAACGGCGTCCCTCTCTGTGGGTGGAACCTGAGGGAGACTGGGGCCCCGGCACGCTGAACCTCGTGGAAATTCCCACGGAAGATGAAATGCACGACAACATCGTGGCCTTCTGGACTCCCGACAAGCCGCGCGACAAGAACAATCCCGATCAGCCGGAAGCCGAACTCCGCTACCCCGACACGCAGATGTACGGCTGGAAACTGTACTGGATGAAGCCTGAAACCCAGCAGCATGATCGCGGTCAGGTGACCTCCACCCGCATTTCCAGAAACGGCGACACTATGACCTTCCATGTGGACTTTGCCGGCGGCGAACTGGCTACTCTGCCCGAAGACACGGGCCTTGCAAGCATTGTGGAAACGCCCGAACCCATTCCGCTGCTGGAAAAGAAGCTTCTCCGCAATCCCGCCACGGGCGGATGGCGGCTCACCTTCACCGTACGCCTTCCCAAGGAAGACGGCGTCATACAGAGCCTCATGTCAGCCCGCAAGGGACCTGTGATGCTGCGCTTCCGCGCACTGCTCAAAAAGGGCGAGAACCTGCCCGATCCTCTGACTGAAACCTGGATCTACGACTGGCAGCTGCAGCCGCAGTGACGGAAACGGCTCCGGAAAGGAACATTCCGGAGCCCGAACGACTTCGAGAACAGCCCCGCACCCGACCGGCGCCGTTCTGTTCAACCTCTTTCAAAGGTCTTCGCATGAACACCTATCAGGACATGGATTTCCGGGTCCGTGACCGCATTCTTCTCTATGCGCGCGGGCTTTCCCTCTCCCCGAAGGAAAGCGTGGAACTGGCGCTTGAAAGCCTGAAACGCTGCGAATCCGAACATCCGAGCTATGCCGAGGCACTCACCTGCCTGCACGCCATTCTGGCCGAAAAAGGACGTGAGCTCATTCCCGGCGACGAGGCTCCCCACCTCATGTCCGCCCCGAGCATGACCCGCAGCTCCATGCTGGCGGAAGAACTTGACCGTACGCCCTGGCTCAGTATTTTCAAAAAAACACTGAGCCGCCTCTTCCGCATTTTCCGCCCCTCCGGCATGGCCGCCCGCGCGTCCTGGAAGGACAGCGCCGACAGACAACGCCAGCAGCTGGAGTGGGAAAAGGTTGCAGGACGCCGCCGCACGCTCCTCATGACGCTCATTCTCGTGCCCGCCGTCATCGGTGCATACCTCATGTACAGCATTCTGCCGCAGCAGGGCATAGAAGCCGTAAAAATCATGACTGCCGTGCTCTTTGCCATCCTGTTCGGCTGGATTTCCATAGGATTCTGGATGTGCGTGGCAGGCTGCTGGGTTCTTTCCAACAAGGTGGACCGATTCACGCCTACGAGAGGCTGCGATGCCGTGGAGATTCCAAACACCACGCGTACCGCCATTCTGTTTCCCGTGTACAATGAGGACACACGCAAGTACATGGCGGACATTGCCGCCACATGGCATTCCCTTGTTCAGACGGGCGAGAGCGACAAATTCGACATCTTCATACTCAGCGATTCCACCAGCCCCGATGCATGGGTTGCCGAAGAAGAGGCCTGGTACGAATTCTGTCAGAGAGAAAACGTTTTCAATCATATCTTCTACCGCCGCAGACGCAACAACACCAAGCGCAAAAGCGGCAACGTGGCCGATTTCTGCCGTCGCTGGGGCGCACAGTACAAGTACATGATCGTGTTTGACGCCGACAGCGTCATGAGCGGCCGCACCATGGTGCGCATGGTAAAATCCATGGAACTGCACCCTGAAATGGGCATGATTCAGACTCCTCCGCTTGCCGTGAACATGAACAGCCTCGTTGCCCGCGTGCAGCAGTTCGCCAACCATCTCTACGGCCCCGTATTCGCTACGGGCCTGCACTTCTGGCTGCTCGGCGATGCTCAGTACTGGGGACACAATGCCATCATACGCGTGGCCCCCTTCATAAAGCACTGTCAGCTGCCCACCCTGCCCGGACGCGGCCCGCTGGCCGGAGACATTCTGAGCCACGACTTCGTGGAATCCGCCCTCATGAGACGCGCAGGCTACGGCGTGTGGCTGGCCTACGACCTCGACGGTTCCTGGGAAGAAAGCCCGCCCTCGCTCATCGACGAACTCATCCGCGATCGCCGCTGGTGCCAGGGTAACCTTCAGCACAGCCGTCTCATCTTCTCCGGCGGCATATTCCCCACGCACCGCGCACTGTTCATCAACGGCATCATGTCCTATGCCTCGGCGCTTCTGTGGCTGTTCTTCCTTGTCTTCAGCTCCATTCAGGCCGTCACCGAGGCCTTCATCCCGCCGTCCTACTTCCCGAACGGCCCCACGCTCTTTCCCGTGTGGCCCACGTGGTATCCCAAATGGGCATTACTGCTTCTCGGAAGCACCTGCATCATGTTGTTCATGCCCAAAATCTTCGCCATCATCCTTACCTTGCGCAAAGGAGGAGCCAGGAACTTCGGCGGTACGTTCAGCATGTGCATGAGCGTACTTGGCGAAGTGTTCATCTCCACGCTGCTCGCTCCGGTGAGAATGCTCTTCCACAGCTTCTTCGTGGTCACCACTCTGCTCGGCTGGAAGGTCTCGTGGAATACCCAGAACCGCAGCGACACCGGCACAAGCTGGAGCGACGCCATACGATTCCACTGGTGGGGTACGCTCATCGGCCTTCTGTGGGGCGGCGTCATGTGGCTCATCAACCCGGGCTTCTTCGTGTGGTTCTCCCCCATTGCCGTTGGTCTTGTGCTCTCCATTCCGCTGTCAGTATTCACGAGCCGCGTCAGCTGGGGGCTCACCGCAAAACGCATGGGCCTGTTCATCACTTCATCGGAACTTAAGGCCGAACCGGAACAGGCGGACATGCACAGAGAACTTGAAAGACCCGACCGCTATTCCCCGTTCACCATTGAAAGAGGGCGCGGCTTTACGCGCGCCGTGGTCATTCCCCGGGTGCACGCTCTGCATATCGCGCTCATCCGTCGCCGCAAATGGGAACGCCCCATAGGAGAGGAGAGGGAAAAGACCCGCAGGGCACTGCTGGCCAATGCACTGGAAAAAGGCCCCTCTGGACTTTCCAAACAGGAAAAATCGGCACTGCTCATGGATCCGCGCCTTCTGAACGAACTGCACAAAAAAGTCTGGCAGCTTCCCCCCGAAAAGGGACACGACTGGGGCGTGGCGCAAAATTAACCCGAAGATAAACATTCCTTGTTGAACCTGTCGTACGCGCACAACAAAGACTTCAAAGAGGCCGGGAAACGATTGTTTCCCGGCCTCTTTTTTCTTATTCCGAAACTCTGCCGGACAAATCCGGCGCCCCCATTACTGCAGGGACAAAAAAGAGGGGGCGAACTTCAAGCTCATCGAATTCTCACTCTTTTCCTCTCCTTCGTTTTATAAACATCAGATCCAGAAAGAAACCGCTGATATGCCGCCCGCTCCGAGCCTCCATCATCTCCACACCGTACAACTTGGCCGTACCGCCTGAGGAGGCCCCGGTCTCGCAGAACGAGAAGGGGGGCGACTCCATGCTTCAAGCTCACCGATACTCGGATCTTTTATCTAATAAATCTCTTCTGCTTTCTACAATTGTTGATGATCTCCTGAATTACCTGAATATGTTCGTTATCTTCCGCATAAATGGCACTAAAGCGGCAGAACAGATTTTTAACAGGAAAAAATTCAAAGTTTTCATCCTCTGAAAAATTCATCTCTATTCGTATTCTGTCTCCTATATAAATACCGTTAAACTCTCGTATTCCTTTTTTTATGGTCAAAATGTTGTCACTTTTCATCAATATCTTTGAATCTGTCTTTTCAAACAGTGCCTTGGGGAAAATATTGTCTTCCAGTCTTGCAGAATAGTTCAGTATATACTTTGCTCCCACAAGTTTTCCCATATCCACTCCCGACCGTGCAGGATGCGGAAACCCGGACCTGGTCACCATCATGAGTTCCACACTGAAAATCTCCTCCTCATGGCGACCGGCATACGGCTCTCCGACATACTGTGTCGTTCTTCCCGTCTTCACGTCATAAACATCACTGAGAAAAATAATATCGAACTCGCTGTTCTGGCGTATGAATTCATGCTCATTGGTAGATATGACATGAATATCCATATTCAAATTCGGATAAAGTTTATAAATGTTCGTAATGGCCTTTTGAAGTACGGATTCAAGAACTGCAGGAGTTGTAGCAATACGTATATTCATTTTTCTATTCATGATGTTTTTATTACTAATCTCTTTTGAAATATTATAAATACATTCTACATTGTGAATTATATTTTTTGCATAAACAAGAATATGTTTTCCTTCATCAGTAACTTCAACGCCCGAGTTCGTTCTGTTCAACAGCGTAATTTCCAATTCATCTTCCAAGGCTTTTATGCTTTTGCTTACAGCGGAAGGAGAAATATAATATTTTGTTGCAGTTGAACTGATGGAATGCAGTTTTGAAATTTCCAGCAAGAACTCAAGCTGTTCAAGTCTCATTTATCACCTCCATGGCATAAATAAAATTCCATTCAAAAGAATATTCACCGTTGTAGTTGCAATAATTACATTACAATTTTATTCAAAAAACATATTATTAATGAAAAACATCATGGTTTATTTTCATTATTTTTAGATTTTATCGCCTTTTCGAAAGCTGAAAAGCTCCGAACCGCCCAGGCGATCATTTATGTCCGATAACCACCGACGAAATTTTCCCCGTCAAAGGCCTTGCGCGGACAGATTTTTCCATCGTTTACAGCGGTTTGTGATATTTATAATTAATTAAATATCATATTGTTTTAATTATTTTTTTTCGTAACTCTGCACCTTGCTCCTTTATGTACAAATTGTGGCTTTTTCCATTTATTCCGCCCAAGATACGCTGTTTATAAAATATTATTAAATAATATCAATATATTATAATATAATATCATAGTTCAAAATAATTTGGCTATGAAAAAAATTCATAACAAGACAGTCATATAAAAAAAACGGAACTTGTCAAAAGTTCTTCTTCGATACAATGATCTTTCTGAAGGCTTCCTACAGCCAAAAATTTTACAGCCCGTCTCTACAGAGGGAGGTTTTCTATGCAAGTCTGCACGAATACGGTTATGACGCCTCAGGAACAGAACCTCAGCGCAAAAGTTACTTCCCATATATCCAACCGTGAACGGACTCTCCGCATCGCCGAACGGATACGCGATGCTCCCGTCTGCATGGACATAAGCCGCGGGTGGCTTTTCACCGAGTCCATGAAGCAGACCGAAGGAGAATACCTGCCCATGCGCTGGGCAAAGGCTCTTCTGCACATTGCCGAACACATTCCCGTACTCATCGCCGAAGATGAACTTATTGTGGGAAAGACCTCCGGCATCATGGGTCGCAGAGGCATTCTGTACCCCGAACTGGAAGGCTCCGTTCTCATGGAGATCGAAACGGCATCCCAGCGAACCGTCAGCCCCTACCACATCGACCCCGAAGATCTGACCGTCATTCGTGAAGAAATATATCCGTACTGGAAAAACAAGAGCTACGCCCAGGCCTACGCCGACAACATGCCCCCGGAAACCCGCCGCTTCTTCTATGGTGACGATCCCTCCAACCATACCGTACAGCAGGCCATCGTGGTTCAGGGAACGACGGGCCGCTCCTCCCTCAACTGGAACGTCGATTATCCCGGCTTCCTGAAACGCGGCGTCTGCGGACTGCTGAAGGAAGCCAACGAAAAACTCGAAGCATTCAAAAAGAACCCATCGGAATATATCGAATTCGGCGGATTCTGGGAATCGTGCATCGTCACGCTGCAAGCCTTCTCCCTCTATGCAAAACGCTATGCCGCCGAAGCCGCACGACTGGCCGCCGAAGAAGCGAACCCCAAGCGGAAGGCTGAACTCGAACGCATTGCGGAAAACTGCTCCTGGGTCGCGGAAAATCCGCCCCGCAACTTCTGGGAAGCCCTTCAGCTGCAGTGGTTCATCGCCGCGTTCTCCCGCCTGGAACAGCACATAGGCGCAGGCCTCGGCAACGGAAGAATGGATCAGTTCCTGTATCCGTACTACAGCCGCGACCTTGAGGAAGGCACGCTTACAAGACTGCAGGCCCGTGAACTTCTGGAATGCTTCTGGCTGAATCTGGCCCAGATTCCCATTCTGTTCACCTCCGACAACTACGGGGCCACGCACGACGGCTTTGCCCACTTCGAAACGGTCACCATCGGCGGCCAGACCCCGGACGGCAAGGACGCCACCAACGAACTTTCCTATCTCATTCTCGAATCAAAGCGCGATTTTCCCATTCCGTATCCCGACCTCGCCGCCCGCATTCATTCCGGCACCCCGGACCGCTTCCTGAAGGCCTGCTGCGAAACCATCAAGGACGGTCAGGGCTTCCCCAAGCTCATCAATGACGAGGAAATCATTCCCCTTTATGTGGCCAAGGGTGAAAAGCTGAAGGATGCCTTCGACTTTGCCTGCTCCGGCTGCACGGAAGTGCGCATTGCCCAGCGCGAAAGCTATGTGAATCCCGGCCCCTTCCTCAATCTGGCCGCCGTCGTGGAACTGACGCTGCGCAACGGACGTCTTCTCAGCCTCGGACCGCGTCCCTTCGGCCTGGAAACCGGCGATCCGAGAAACTTCACGACGTATGAGGAATTCTACGCCGCTCTGCGCAAGCAGTATGAGTATCTGCTGTATCAGGCCACCGTGCAGCAGGCCGTGGCGGACAGAGTGAAACCCACCATTCTTGCCGCCCCGTTCCAGTCCGTAACCACTCCCGCCTGCCGCGCAGCATCCACGGGCATTTACGAATACGTGCCCAACAGCTTCCGTGAAATCTACATGGATCAGGTAGGCTTCGCCACTCTGGTCGATTCCGTGGTAGCCGTGAAAAAGCTCGTGTATGAGGAAAAACGCTTCACCATGGCGGAACTGATGGATGCTCTGGACGCCAACTTCAAGGGGTACGAAGTCATTCGTCAGCTGGCGCTCAACGCGCCCAAGTACGGCAACGACGATCCCTACGCCGATGCCGTGGGCCGTGAACTTGATGCCATCACCGCCGAGTTCGTGTCAAAATATCGCGGCCTGCACGGAGAAATATTCTCCAGCCGCATGGTGCCCGTCACGAACCACATTCTTGCCGGCAAGCGCATAAGCGCCACCCCCAACGGTCGTCTTGCCTGGGAATACCTCTCCGAAGGCTGCGGCGCCTCCCACGGCTGCGACACGCAGGGCCCCACCGCCGTTCTGCTTTCCAACAAGCACATCAAGCACGAAGGCTACACGGAACGAGCGGCCAGACTGCTGAACATCAAATGGTCTCCCACCGCCCTGGCCGGTGATGAAGGCACCCGCAAGCTGATGCACTTCATACGCACCTGGTGCGATCTCCGCCTCTGGCACGTGCAGTTCAACGTCATCAACAAGAGCACGCTTGAAAAGGCCAAGGCCGATCCTGCCAACTATCGCAACCTCATTGTCCGTGTTGCCGGATACAGCGCCTACTTCTGCGAACTGTCTCCCAAGCTGCAGGACGAAATCATCGCCCGCACGGAACACAGCATCTGATTTTTCCATTGCCATTTCCTCTGCAAGAAAGCTCTCGAAGAGCCTTCCCCGTACACCTGTATCCCAAAGGAATGCATGATGAAAAAACTGCTCGCTTCTCTGCTTACCCTCACCTGCCTGAGCCAGTTCGCCCCCTCGTTCGCCACTCAGGCGCAAGCCGGGCCGCTCAAGCTGCGTCTGGCCTCCGTCACCACCGCCACGGATCATCTCGGCATGGGACTGCAGAAGTTCAAGGAACTGGTGGAACAGAAATCCGGCGGATCCATCAAGGTACAGATCTTCTTCAACGCCGCACTCGGCGGCGAACGCGTAGCGCTCGAAGCCTGCCAGAAAGGCACCATCGACATAGCCATCGCCTCACAGAGCAACCTTTCCCTGTTCTGCAGCGACTTTCTGGTGTTCGACCTTCCGCACTACATTCTGCCTACCGACGCAAACCGTGCCAAGCTCTACACGGCACTGGACTCCGGAGAACTCGGCACCTACCTGCGCGGCAAGCTCAACAGCGTGGGGCTGCAGCCTCTCTTCTACCCTGAAACGGGCTGCCGGCAGCATCTGCTGCGCAACAAGCGCGTGACGACCGTTGAGGGGCTCAAGGGACTCAAAATGCGCATTACCGACTCCATAGTCGAGCGCGAACTGTGCGAAGCTCTCGGCATCTACCCCGTGGCCATGAGCTTCGGCGAAGTGCTTACCGCCATGCGCCAGGGCGCCATCGACGCCATGGGTCTGCCGCTCGCCTCGTTTGCCACCATGAATCAGGATGCTGAAATTGCCAAGTACGCCCTGCTGACCGACTACAACTACTACATGAGCCCTGTGGTGATGAATCTGCGCAAGTTCAAAAAGCTCACGCCCGAACAGCAGAAAATCATCATCGAATCCTCTCAGGAAGCCGTGAACTACGAACGCGAGGAATTCAACCGCCAGGAAAGAGCCGCCCGTGAATTCCTGACCAAGGAAGGCATGGAAATCATAGCCCTCAGTCCTGAGGAACTGGCCAAGTTCGACAATCTCGTCCGTCCCATCTGGGACATGTTCCCCGATAAGATCTCTCCTGAAACCTTTGCTCAGGTTCAGAAGGCACTCCAGTAAATGTGCCGGCTGCGGGACGAGCACGTCCCGCAGCCCTTTTCACTAAAACACTTCGAGGAGCTGCCCCATGATCAAAAGGATTCTGCACTGGTGTGACGAATACGCGGAAAAATACCTGCTTGCCTTCGGTCTTCTGCTGATCATTCACATCGTCTTTCTTCAAACCTTCTACCGGTACATCATCGGCGGATTTTTTCCCGACGCTGCCTCCCTGAGCTGGACCGAAGAGCTCTCCCGTTCTCTCTGCGTTTGGATCACCTATCTGGCGCTCCCGCTGTGCGTAAAATACCGGACAAACATCCGCATCACGGTCATCTACGACAATCTGCCCAAATGGTTCCAGCCCGTCATCGACAACCTTTCCAGCCTCGTATTCATGCTGCTGGCAGGGCTCATCGTTTCCAAGGGCTGGGAACATATAGAGATGGTCAATGAATTCAAGCAGTACACGCCCATGATGGGCATTCCTCAGGGCCTCCTGTACCTCATTCTCCCCATAGCCTTCTCCCTGACCATACTGCGTCTCTGCATCGAACTGGGCAAGTCCATAAAGGCTTACGGCCCTCTGAAGGCAGTGCTCTCCGTCGTTCTCATGGGCATCATATTCGCCCCTGCGCTCTCTGCCGACGGAGAAGGAAACGCCGCCGCCTACATGTTCGGATATTTTCTGACGTTCGCCATGATAAGCGTTCCCCTCGGTGTGTCCATAGGCCTCGCCTGCATGGCCACCATATGGGGATGCGACACCCTTCCCATCGAATACATAGCCTCCACGACCTACACGGCCATAGACAGCTTCGCCCTCATGGCCATTCCGTTCTTCCTGGCTGCGGGCACCTTCATGGCCGGCGGCGGCCTGTCCTCCCGTCTTGTCGGTCTTGCCGATCAGCTGCTCGGCAAGTACTACGGCGGCATGGCCATGGCCTCGGTAGCCACCTGCATGTTCTTCGCCGCCATATGCGGCTCCGGCCCCGCCACCGTGGCCGCCATCGGCTGCATCACCATTCCGGCCATGGTGGAAAGAGGCTACGATCGGGTATTCTCCACGGCCATCGTGGCGTCCGCAGGCATCATAGGCGTCATCATTCCTCCCAGCAATCCGCTTCTCATGTACGGCATCTCCGCCCAGGAATCCATCGTAAAGCTCTTTGCCGGCGGTATTCTTCCCGGTCTGGTCTGCGGCGCCGCACTCATGCTCGTTGCCTACTTCATTTCCCGCAAGCACGGCTGGAAAGGCGATCCCGAGTCCGTCTCCTCCCGCAATCTCCGCGCTGCGGCCTGGGAGGCCAAGTGGGCCCTGGCCGTTCCGGTCATCATTCTCGGCGGCATTTACGGCGGCATCATGACTCCCACCGAAGCCGCAGCCGTGGCTGCCTTCTACGGCTTCTACGTGGGCATCTTCGTCTATAAGGGCATAAACAGGAAGAATCTGCTGGAAAATCTTACCGAGCCCGTCATCACCTACGCCAGCATCAACCTTGTCTTTGCCATGGCCACCGTTTTCGGACAGCTGCTCACCATCGAACAGATTCCCCAGATCATCACCCAGGTCATCACCAGCCTGACGGACAACAAGTGGGTCGTCCTTCTGCTGCTGAACCTGCTTCTGCTCGTCGTGGGCACCTTCATGGAACCGCTCAGCGCCATCATCATCCTGACGCCCATACTGCTGCCCATCGCTCAGGCATTCGGCATAGACCTCGTGCACTTCGGCGTTCTGATCACCGTCAACCTCGCCATCGGCTTCCTCACACCCCCCATCGGCATGAATCTCTTTGTCGGAAGTCAGATCGGCGACGTAAGCATGGAATCCCTTGTCAAGGGAGTGCTACCCTTCCTCGCCGCTCTGCTCGTCGTTCTCTTCATCGTCAACGTGGTTCCGCAGCTCACCCTGCTGCTGCCGGATCTCATGAGCCGATAGCCCGAAAGCTCCTCACAAAAGTCCCCCATGTCTGCCTTCCCGCAGCACGTCTTCTCTCCCGGCCGGTTTCCGGCCGGGACAGGACGGACGCGTCCCTTCACGGAAAAATCGGGAAGACGTTCATCCATTCAACACCGTAAAGGAGACATCATGAATCTTCATCTTCAGGGAAAAGTCGCTCTGGTCACCGGCGGAACTCAGGGAATAGGACTGTGCATCGTAAAGACTCTGGCTGCGGAGGGAGCACGTGTCGCCTTCTGCGGAAGAACACAGGCTAAGAATGAAAAGATAGCCGAGTCCCTGCGCGCCATGGGATATGACGTTTTTCCCGTACAGTGCGACGTCGGCAGCAGCGAGTCCGTCAAGGCCATGTTCGCCAAGGTTCTGGAACACTACGGAACGCTGGACATTCTGGTCAACAACGCGGCGACCCTCCGCTCCAATCCCAAAGGATACGCCGACCGCCTGAAGTTCCTCCGCCTCGTGGGGAAACCCGGCCCCAAGTACTCGCTCGAAATTACGAAAAACATGTCCGATGAAGATTGGGAAGCCTTCATCCACAACAATCTGAACAGCGTGTTCTACTGCTGCCGCGAAGCCCTCAAGATCATGGAACCAAAGCATTACGGCAGGATCGTCAACATGGCTTCCATTGCCGGGCTGGCCAATCTCAGCGCCCACAGTCCGCATTACAGCTCCGCCAAGGGCGGCGTCGTCGCCTTTACTCGCAGTCTGGCTCTGGAAGTCGCCGGTGCGGGCGTTGCCGTCAACGCCGTTGCTCCCGGCATGTGTGAAATGGAGGAAGCCGGCTGGAAGGAACGTTTCATGGAAAACATGACGGAAGAAGGCTACGAACTCTTTCTTGAACTGATTCCGCTCGGCCGCTTCAGCACCGTTCAGGAACAGGCCAACACCGTCGCCTTCCTGGCCAGCGACGCCGCTTCGTACATCACGGGACAAACCCTTGCCGTCAACGGCGGCATGTTCTAAATCCGCGCGGAGCCGGTTTCCCTGAAAAGGGCCGGTTCCGCCTCTCTGGAGGATCGTCATATGCAGCGAGAAGTGCCTCTCGGACTTATCTTCAACATTCAGAAATTCTGCCTGCACGACGGCCCGGGCATACGAACTCTCGTCTTTTTCAAAGGGTGTCCGCTGCGCTGCCGCTGGTGCTCCAATCCCGAAGGCATGACCAGCCGTCCCGAACTCGCCGTCAAAAGCGACAAATGCATATCACTGAAAAGCTGCGGTCTGTGTGCTTCCGTATGTCCGCAGAAAGCCGTAGGGCAGAACGAAGACGGCCGGGTTCTCATTCAAAGGGAGTTGTGCTCCTCCTGCATGGCCTGCGTGGAGATTTGCCCGGCAAAGGCCCTCGAACGCATGGGAAAGCTCATGTCTGTCGATGAAGTCATAAAGAAGGTGAAGGCCGATGAGGCGTTCTACTCCCGTTCCGGAGGCGGACTCACGCTGAGCGGAGGAGAACCGCTTCTTCAGCCGGAATTTGCCGTGGCCCTGCTTGAAAGAGCAAAGGAAGAAGGGCTTGAAACGGCCATTGAAACCACGGGGTGCTCCGAATGGGAAAAGGCCCGTCCCGTCTTCGAAAGGCTGGACTTCATTTTCTACGACATCAAGCTCTTTTCCTCAGAGCTGCATGAAAAGAACACGGGAGTTCCGAACCGTCTCATTCTGGAAAACTTCGCACACCTTTGCGAGGAATTTCCCGACAAGCCCGTTACCGTGCGAACTCCCGTCATCCCCGGCGTCAACGATGATGTGCAACAGCTTCAGACCATTGCCGATTTCATTGAGAAAAATGCCCGCTCGAAAAAAGTTCGCTATGAGCTGCTGCCCTTCCATAATTTCGGCTCCGCCAAATATGAATTCATGGGGAAGTCCTATCCTCTGAAGGACCTTCACAGCATGTCCACAGAACATGTTGAAGGCCTCAAAAAGCAGCTGAAGACGGCCGTGCCTCTGGTCTGACGCCCGGTTCTTCATGAAAAAACAGGCCGGAAAACGGAATGATCCGTTTTCCGGCCTGTTTTTTTTCATGGTTTCCACTTCCCCTCTTTTTTCAGGAAACATCCTGCCGAAAGACGGGAAAATGCCGGGGCCGTTCGCCCCGGCACGAGTAGAGCTTTAGTCGAGGGAAGCTGCTTCTTCCACCACTTCAAAAGCTTCGATGATGTCGCCGATCTTGATGTCGTGGAAGTTTTCAAGACCCACGCCGCACTCAAGGTTGCGCACCACTTCGCGGGCGTCGTCCTTGAGACGCTTGAGGGATGCAACCTTGCCGGTATAAACCACCACGCCGTCGCGCAGAAGGCGCACATTGGCGGTACGGGTGATCTTGCCGTCGGTAACCATGCAGCCGGCAATAAGACCGATCTTGGGCACGGAGAAGGTCTGACGCACTTCCGCCTGACCGAGATAGACTTCCTTGGAGACAGGGGCCAGCAGACCGGCCATGGCGCTCTTTATCTCGTCCACCAGCTTGTAGATGATGTCGTAGAAGCGGATATCCACCTGCTCCTGCTCGGCCACTTCCTTGACCTTGGCGGTAGGACGCACGTTGAAGCCGATGATGATGGCGTTGGATGCCGCAGCCAGCATGACGTCGGATTCCGAAATGGCACCGGCGCCGCCATGGATGATGTCGATGCGGACCTTGTCGGTGCTGAGCTTGCGCAGAGACTCGGTAATGGCTTCCAGAGAGCCCTGCACGTCGGCTTTGAGCACCACGTTGAGCACCTGCGCTTCCTGAGTGTCTGCGCTCTGCTTGAGGAAGTTTTCGAGAGTCACGCGGGACACCTTGGCCAGTTCCTTCTCACGCAGCTTGGTGGCGCGGGATTCGGCAATGCGGCGGGCCAGCTTTTCGTCTTCGAGGCACACGAACTCGTCGCCGGCTTCCGGCACGCCTTCAAAGCCCTGAATTTCCACGGGCATGGAGGGGCCGGCTTCCTTGATCTTGCGTCCCTGATCATTGAACAGAGCGCGCACACGACCGGCAAACACGCCGCACACGAAGACATCGCCCTGATGGAGCGTGCCTTCCTGCACCAGCACGGTAGCCACGGGACCGCGGCCCTTGTCGAGCTTGGCTTCCACCACGTGACCGCGGGCAGGCTTGTTGGGATTGGCCTTGAGTTCCAGAATTTCAGCCTGGAGGGCAATGAGTTCCAGAAGCTCGTCGAGACCCTTGCCGGTTTTGGCGGAAACCATGCCCACCACGGTATCGCCGCCCCATGCTTCGGGCTGCAGACCAAGCTCGGAAAGCTCACGGAGCACACGGTCGGGATTGGCGGTCTCCTTGTCTATTTTGTTCACGGCCACAAGAATGGGCACGCCGGCGGCACGGGAGTGGTTGATGGCTTCACGGGTCTGCTCCATGACGCCGTCATCGGCAGCCACCACGAGCACCACGAGGTCGGTAACCTGGGCGCCGCGGGCACGCATGGCCGTGAAGGCCGCATGACCGGGGGTGTCGAGGAAGACGATGTCGCCGCGCTTGGTCTTGACGAGATAAGCGCCGATATGCTGCGTGATGCCGCCCGCTTCGCCGCTGGTCACGCTGGTCTTGCGGATGGCGTCGAGCAGCGAGGTCTTGCCGTGGTCAACGTGGCCCATGATGGTCACAACAGGGGGACGGGGCTTGAGCATTTCGGGGGTATCAACCACGGTGGGCACCAGGTAGTCTTCCTCGGAGAAGCCCACCTTTTCCACTTCATAGCCGAATTCCGAAGCCACGAGCGTGGCGGTATCAATGTCGAGCGCGTTGTTGATGGTGGCCATCACTCCGAGTCCGAACAGAATCTTGATGATTTCGCTGGACTTTACGCCCATCTGATGGGCCAGATCGGCCACGCGTATGGATTCTTCCACGCGTATCTTGCGCTTGGCCGCCTTCATGGGCTGGGTGGACTGACTCGGAGCCTGATGCTGCTGCTTCTTGGGCTTGTGCGAACGGCGGGTACGCACCATGCCTTCGTCGTCATCCATGTCGGGTCCGCCGTGACGACGGCTGAAATCGTCGGAATCCTGCGGGAAGTCGGTCGTGCGGCGATTCTTGTTGTTACGCTTCTTGCGGCTCTGCTCATTGTCCATGGGAGGCTGCTGCCCGAAGGGGGGCGTAAAGGAAGCGCCGCCGGACGAACGACCCGCCGGACGATTGCCGGAAGGACGATTGCCGCCGGAACGGCGATTGTCGCGGTTGTCACCGTCGCGACCTTCGCGTGCGTCGGGACGGGCGCTGCGGTTGTTGTCGCGACGTCCTCCGTCACGTCGGCTGTCGCCGTCACGGGAAGGACGGCCCTCCGAAGGCGACGCGGGACGAATGATGCGGGCCTGAGAGGGATCGGGACGGGAAATCACGCGCACGCGGGGAGCACCTTCAGCCGCGGACTGCGGCTTTCTGCGACCTTCATCGCCCTCGTTCTCCTCGGAAACATGACGGCGTTCCTGCACGGGAGGCAGAAGACTGGGCTGAGAGGAACCTTCCGGTTCGGCGGAGGCGGCGGGAGCTCTGCGGGGCTTCTCGGCCTTCGGAGCTTCGGCAGCGGCAGCCTTGGGTTCCGGCTTTTCTTCCTGCGCAGCGGGAGTCACCACCGCAGCGGGACGGGGCGAAACGATGCGCGCCGCGGGAACTTCCACCTTGCGGGCACGGGGAGCCTTGTCGGCAGTTTTTTCCGCCACGGCTCCGGCTTCGGAATTCTCCGCAGCCTTTACTTCGTCAACGGGCTTCTCCACCGCCTTTCTGACCTGAGCAGGCTTTTCAACCGGCTTTTCCACCACCTTGGCAGAAGGAGCCTCCACAGCCGCAGCTGCGGGTTCCGGCGTCACGACGCGGGCCGGACGCACTATGCGCGCCACGGGTGCTGCGGACTCACGGGGAGCTCTGGCCTTTTTGGGGGCCTTTTCCGCGGCGGGCGCGCTCTTCTGATCCGCGGCTCCGGTTGCAGGAACAGCGGGGGCTTCCGCCGCGGCGACAGGAGCCGCGGCCTTCTCTTCGACTACGGGAGCGGCAGGAGCTTCCGCCGCTGCCGGCTTGGAACGACGACGTATAATAACGTCTTTGCGGACAACTTCCACAGAGGCCTCCGACTTTTTAACCTTGACTTTTTCGTATTCTTCCGGGGAGATGGAACCTTTGACCGTCTTTTCTATCCCGGCCTCGCGCAGGCGGGCCACCAGCTCTTCGGGCTTCATGCCCTGTTCGAGCGCGGCATCCTTTATCTTTATCTTATCCATTCTTTCTCCCCTTGTGAGATTTGCGCCTGAATTTCATGCCCGCAAAACGCGCCCGGCAAGCCGGGTCGTCGCACACATACCAGCCTCTTCCCGGCCTTGTCTGAGCTTCATCTGCTTCAAGCCCGTTTCCGGCGGCGCCTTCTGGGACAGACACATGACGCAGGAGCTGCGACTTGGCAAAGCGCCGTCTGCACACGACACACATGCGTACGGGTCCCTGCCAGTTCTCCATGCTCTATTCCTCGCCGGATTCCGTTTTTTCCTCTGCTTCGGCTTCGCCTTCCACCACGGGGCTGAGGAAGTTCACGGCGGCACGCAGATCGGCAATGCGCGCGGAGGTAAGTTCGAGCTTTTCGGCAAGTTCCTCGTCCGAGGCGGCGCGCAGGGCGTCGAGAGAACGGAAACCGGCTTCCATCAGTCTGTCCACGGGAATCTCGGCCACGCTGGCCACCTGTTCCAGACCACGGCCGGCGGCGTTGGCTTCATGATAGCGGGACTCGGTGAAAATATCGATTTTCCAGCCGAGGAGCTTTGCGGCCAGCTTGACGTTCTGCCCCTTGCGGCCGATGGCGTTGGTAAGCTGATCGTCCGGCACGGTGACTTCCAGAAGGTTGGAAGCCTCATCCACGTTGATGCGGGACACAATGGCGGGAGCCAGAGCATTGCGCGCGTAGGTGGTGATATCGGGGCTCCACACCACGATGTCGATACGCTCGCCGTGCAGCTCCTGCACTATGTTCTGAATTCGGGAACCGCGCACGCCCACGCAGGCGCCCACGGCATCGATGTCACGCTCACGGGAAAGCACGGCCACCTTGGCGCGGGAACCGGGATCACGGGCCACACCCATGATCTGCACGCTGCCGTCGTCCACTTCCGGCACTTCACGACGGAACAGCGCGGCCATGTAGTCACGATGCGCACGGGAAATGATGACCTGCGGCCCGCGACCTTCGCGGCGCACGTCGATGATGAGCGCCTGAATGCGGTCGTTGCGCTTGTAATGCTCTCTGGGAATCTGTTCCTCACGGGGCAGCAGCGCTTCGGTACGACCGAGATTGATGACCCAGCCGCCCTTGTCGCGACGCTGTACCATGCCGCTTACGATTTCGCCCACACGATCCTTGAACTCTTCATAGATGAGTTCCTGCTCGGCGTCGCGCATACGCTGAATGATCACCTGCTTGGCGGACTGAGCGGCAATGCGGCCGAGATCCTCCACCTTGAGCCGGAAGCCCATTTCGTCATCGATCTGAATGGAAGGATCGTGCTGACGGGCATCCTCCAGGGAAATCTGCGTAAGGGGATCCTCAACCTCATCCACGACGAACTTGAACTGGAACACCTCGATGTCGCCGGTGTCGTCGCTGTAATGCACTTCCACGTCCAGATCGTCGCCGTACTTGCGGGTCACGGACGTGCGCACGGCTTCCTCAAGCGTGCTGATGAGCATATCGCGATCCAGCCCTCTGTCCTTGCTGATCTGTTCAATGGCTTTCTTCAGTTCCAGGCTCATGCTTGCTTACCTCCGCCTTTGCCGGCCGCCTTTTTCGCGTTCTTTCCGGCTCCGGGCTTGCTGGTGTCAGGAAAAACAGGGACAAGGCGCGCCTTTCTCACCCAGTCCCATCGAATGGAAACATTGGAAGGAGCGGGCTTTTCCCCGTCGGCAGGCGCAAGCAGCACCTCCATGACGAATGCGTCGCCCGAAACGCTCACAAGCGGCCCTCTGAACTTGCGTCTTCCGGCAATGTCGGGATGCGGATCGACAAGCGTAACGTCAATCTCGCGCCCGGCATAGGGAGCAAGCTGAGAGGGATTGAAAAACAATCTGTCCATGCCGGGGGATGAAACTTCCAGCACCCACGCGTCGGCAAACACTTCGTCAACCTCGAGGGCAAGTCCCACCATGCGCGAGATTTCCGCGCACTGATCCACGGACACGCCTTCCAGCACGCCGTCCTCGCCGCTGCCGCCTTCCGCAGCCGCGCTGCCGGCCGGAGCATCCACATACACGCGCACCACCGTGCGCCCGCCGGCCACGACCTCGATGCCCCAGAGCATCAGGCCGAACGACGCGATGACAGGCTCGGCCGCCTCGCGTACGCGACGAACGAGCTGTTCAGGAGAAAGACCTTTTCCCATGTATCATACCTTATATAATAAAAAAAGGGAGGCCGTCGTCAGGCCACCCTACCAGAACCGCCTTGTGCGGTGCATCAGGATGTAGAAAGGCAAGAACCGGAACGAACCTCGCCTTCCACTGCGTGAAGACGTTTTACCCGCGACGGAATGCATTGTCAAGAGCTCCTTTGCGGCCGCTTCCTGCACAAAAAAATTTTTGAGCCGCTCCGGAGCCGCGCCCTCAGACGAATCTCATGGCAAGAGTATCGGATAAGCCTCAGTTCTTTTCGCAACGACGCTTGACCCACCTCTTCCGGCAGGCTAGGCTCTTCTTCTCGGGTCGGAAAAAAAATACCCAAACGGCTTGGGACAGTACGGAAAAATGCTGTCCAAAGGTATGGAACCCGAGTTTTTTTGTCTGTATAATCGCGCCGTTGCCAGCAAGCCGAGCATTCGGCGCACACCCCTGGATCCCCAGGAATTTTCATCTCATCAGAGGTTGCAGAGTTTATGATTCGCTTCATCAAGAAACGCGACTCTAGAATAGTCCCCTTCGACATCGCCAAGATAGACGAGGCTATCTTCCGAGCGGCCAAGGCCCAGGGCGGCACCGATCGTGCCATGTCCCGCAACCTTGCCGATCAGGTGCTCGACATGCTTGAGACCGAAGGTGACGACACCCCTGACGTGGAACATGTGCAGGATCTGGTGGAAAAGGTTCTCATTGAAGCCGGCCATGCCCGCACGGCCAAGGCCTACATTCTCTATCGCAATGAACGCACCCGCGTGCGCGAAATGAAGACCAGGCTCATGAACACGCTGAAGGACCTGTCCTTCACCGACGCCAAGGAGCTCGACCTCAAGCGCGAAAACGCCAACATCGACGGCGACACCCCCATGGGCACCATGCTCCGCTACGGCAGCGAGGCCGCCAAGGCGTTCTACAAGAACTACCTGCTCTCGCCCGAATACAGCCGCGCCCACGAGGAAGGCGACATCCACATTCACGATCTGGACTTTCTGTCCCTCACCACGACCTGCTGTCAGATCGACATCAAAAAGCTCTTCAACGGCGGCTTCAACACCGGCCACGGCTTTTTGCGCGAACCCAACAGCATTCAGTGCGCGAGCGCCCTTGCCTGCATTGCCATTCAGTCCAACCAGAACGACCAGCACGGCGGCCAGAGCATTCCGAACTTCGAGTACGGTCTCGCTCCGGGCGTGGCGCGCAGCTTCATCAAGAACGTCGATCTCGCCCTCGACATGCGCGATGCTCCGGAAGACTTCCGCAAGGAACTGAAGGGCGTGCTGCGCAAATACGCCTTCCCCACCGGAGAGTACGCTTCCTTCCGTTCCATCCTCAATGAGGAAGGACTTGCCTTCGTGAAGGAGCAGCTCATGACGAAGCTCTCCGAAAAGGAAGCCTCTCACGTCATCGACAAGGCCGTCGCCAAAACCGACAAGGACACCTATCAGGCCATGGAAGGCCTGATCCACAACCTGAACACCATGCACAGCCGTGCAGGCGCACAGGTGCCCTTCAGCTCCATCAACTACGGCACGGACACCACGCCCGAAGGCCGCATGGTCATCAAGAACACGCTGCTCGCCGAAGATGCCGGCCTCGGAAACGGCGAAACGCCCATTTTCCCCATCCACATCTTCAAGGTGCGCGAGGGCTACAGCTTCAATCCCGAAGATCCCAACTACGATATGTTCAAGCTGGCCTGCCGCGTGTCGGCCAAGCGCCTGTTCCCGAACTTCTCCTTCATGGATGCCCCCTTCAATGCCCCGTATCTCAAGGGCAACGATCCCAACCATGAAGTCGCCTACATGGGCTGCCGCACCCGCGTCATGGCCAACCGCTATGATCCCGAAAGAGAAACCACCTTCGGCCGCGGCAATCTGTCGTTCACGTCCATCAACCTGCCACGCCTCGGCCTCAAACACCGCGGCGACGTGGAAGGCTTCTTCGAGGAACTCAACGAAAAGATCGACCTCGTGTTCGGCCAGCTGCTCGAACGCTTTGAAATTCAGAGCCACAAGCGCTGCCGCAACTACCCCTTCCTCATGGGACAGGGCATCTGGCTGGATTCCGACGAGCTGGCCCCCAACGACGAAGTGGGCGAAGTGCTCAAGCACGGCACGCTGACCACCGGCTTCATCGGTCTTGCCGAATGCCTCAAGGCTCTTATCGGCGTTCATCACGGTGAATCCGAGGAAGCTCAGGAACTCGGCCTGCGCATCGTACGCACCATCCGCGAGCGCTCCGACGCCAAGGGCGAGGAAACCGGCCTCAACTTCACCGTCATCGCCACTCCCGCCGAAGGCCTCGCCGGCCGCTTCGTCAAGTACGACCGCAAGCTCTTCGGCAACATTCCCGGCATCACCGACAGGGATTACTACACCAACTCCTTCCATGTTCCGGTGTACTTCCCCATCAATGCCTTCAACAAAATTCGTCTTGAAGCGCCCTACCACGCCCTTACCAACGGCGGCCACATCAGCTATGTGGAAGTGGACGGCGACCCGCTCAACAACCTTCAGGCCTTTGAAGACATCGTCAAGGCCATGAAGGAAATGGGTATAGGCTACGGCTCCATCAACCATCCCGTTGATCGCGACCCCGTATGCGGCTATACCGGCATCATCGGCGACGTCTGCCCCCGTTGCGGCAGACACGACGGTGAAGGCATTCCTCTCTCCGTTCTGAAACAGCTCAAGGGATACATCCGCGACAGCCGCACCAGCGACGAAAAAAGCGAAGCCCCTGACAAAATTGCGAATATCAAACTTTAAGGAGCGTTCTCATGATCCATTGCAAGTCCGATGTGGCTGCTACCACCGATCAGATTCTCGTCGGTTCCAATGTCAAGTTCGAGCGTATCCGCCGCATCACCGGCTACCTCGTCGGCACCCTCGACCGCTTCAATGATGCGAAGGCCGCGGAAGAACGCGACCGCGTAAAGCATTGCAGCATGGACAGCTGGAAGTAATTCGAACAACAAGACACGGAAGAGGCGGGAACGAACACGAATCGTTCCCGCCTTTTTTCATGGCCGTGTCCCGGCCTCAGCCCCGGCAGAAACGCCTTTCCTGCCTTCGGAACAAACGGAACGCCGAGACAGATCCGAACGAAACACAAAAGGGAATATGCCGCACGTATTTCCCCTCCTCAAACGGCCTTTCAACGGTGCACAGCCGTTTTCCCTTCCCTCAGCCGCAGCTCTCCAGACCGCCTCACAAGGGCCGCTGACGGCCTCATGAAGGACGCTTCAGGCAGATCGAGCTCCGGACATGGCCGAGTCTGAAGACTGCTCTCTGCGTTTTCCCATTGCCCTCCCGCAAAGGTTCACGAAACAAGACGAGACCTCGAAGAAGAGGCCTTCTGCAATTCGGACCACGACGCTCATGGACACAGTCAGGACCACCCGTAAAACGGGTGGCTTGTTCAGCCCTGTAAGGGCTTGTTACTTACTCGCGCCTTAAGGGCGCCGGCTTGAACTTCTCTGGTCGGCGCCCTCTCTTTTTCAACAGTTCAAGCCCCCATGTACTTTGACTCGTAGCCTGCTCCTAAAGGAGCTT
>CALUPL010000074.1 GCA_944322635.1 uncultured Mailhella sp. | reverse complement strand
GGGACAAGGTTCAGGAATTCCGCGACAACGCCATGAATCCCGAACATCCCCATCAGCGCGGCACCGCTCAGAACCCCGACATCTACTTCCAGAACCGCGAAGCCTGCAACCCCTACTACAATGAAGTTCCGGCCATCGTGATCGACGCCATGAAGCGCGTTGCCTCCATCACCGGCCGTCACTACAAGCCCTTCGACTACTACGGAGATCCCGAAGCCGATCGCGTGGTCGTGGCCATGGGTTCCTCCTGCGACGTGATGGAAGAAGTCGTCGACTACCTGAACGCTCAGGGCGAACATGTCGGTATCGTCAAGGTCCGTCTGTTCCGTCCCTTCAGCCCCGAACTCATGCTGAACGTCATGCCTGCCACCGTGCAGACCGTGACCGTGCTTGATCGTACCAAGGAGCCCGGCTCTCTCGGCGAACCTCTGTACGAAGATGTCTGCACCGCCTTTGTGGAACATGGTGATCAGATCCGTGTGTTCCCCAAGCTCCTCGCCGGCCGCTACGGCCTCGGCTCCAAGGAATTCACCCCCGCCATGGCCAAGGCCGTGTTCGACAACATGCTGGTTGCCTCTCCCAAGAACCACTTCACCGTGGGTATTGAAGACGACGTGACCAATCTGTCCCTCGAAGTGGGTGCCGACATTGATACCGTGCCTGCCGGCACCGTGCAGTGCAAGTTCTTCGGTCTCGGCTCCGACGGCACCGTTGGCGCCAACAAGGACGCCATCAAGATCATCGGCGACAACACCGATATGTACGCCCAGGGCTACTTCGCCTACGACTCCAAGAAGTCCGGCGGCTTCACCGTTTCGCACCTGCGTTTCGGCAAGACCTACCTCAAGTCCTCCTATCTCGTGAACCGCGCCGACTTCATCGCCTGCCACAAGGATTCCTATGTCCACATGTATGATGTGCTCGAAGGCATCAAGGACGGCGGCACCTTCCTGCTGAACTCCAGCTGGACCACCGTGGAAGACATGGATCGCGAACTTCCCGGCCAGATGAAGCGCACCATCGCCAGAAAGCACCTCAAGTTCTACAACGTGGACGCCGGCAAGGTGGCTGCGGAAGTGGGCCTCGGCAACCGCATCAACATGGTTACCCAGACCGCCTTCTTCAAGCTCGCCAACGTGCTTCCCATCGATGACGCCATCAACTACATCAAGGCCGCCATCAAGAAGACCTACGGCAAGAAGGGCGACAAGGTCGTCAACATGAACATCGCCGCCGTGGACAAGGCTCTTGAAGCTCTCACCGAGATCAAGTACCCCGAATCCTGGGCTGATGCCGCCGACACGCCTTCCATCTACCACGACACCGATCCCTACATCGCCAACGTCGTTCGTCCTATTCTCGCTCAGAAGGGCGACAGCCTGCCCGTGTCCGCCTTTGATCCCACCGGCATCGTGCCGCTCGGCACCACCGCCTGTGAAAAGCGCGGCGTGGCCGTCTTCGTGCCCGAATGGGATTCCACCAAGTGCATTCAGTGCACCCGCTGCTCCATGGCCTGCCCCCATGCCGCCATCCGTCCCGTGCTTGCTACGGAAGATGAACTGGAAGGTGCGCCTGAAAGCTTCGTCACCATCGACGCCATGGGCAAGGAACTCAAGGGCCTCAAGTTCCGCATTCAGGTGTACGCTCAGGACTGCCTCGGCTGCGGTTCCTGCGCCAACGTCTGCCCTGCCAAGGAAAAGGCTCTGGTCATGAAGCCTCTGGAATCCCAGCTCGACGCTCAGGTTGCCAACCTCAAGTTTGCGGAAGAAAACATCTCCATCAAGGACGACCTGGTCGATCGCGGAACCCTCAAGGGTTCTCAGCTCTGCCAGCCTCTGCTGGAATTCTCCGGTGCCTGCGCCGGCTGCGGCGAAACCCCCTATGTCAAGCTGCTCACCCAGCTGTTCGGCGAACGCATGGTCATCGCCAACGCCACGGGCTGCACCTCCATCTGGGGCGGCTCCGCTCCCACCACTCCTTACTGCCAGAACAAGGACGGCTTCGGTCCTGCCTGGGGCAACTCTCTGTTTGAAGATGCCGCCGAATACGGCCTCGGCATGCACGACGCCTACAAGCAGCGTCGTGAAGGCCTTGCCCTTGCCTGCCGTGAAGCCCTTGAAGTTCCCGGCATCAGCGAAGAGCTGAAGAACGCCCTTCAGAACTGGCTCGACAACATGAACGATGCCAAGCTGTCCCGTGAATACGGCGAAGCCGTGCTCGACGAACTCACCGACGTTGACGGCAACGCCACCCTTGAAAAGCTGTGGACCATGCAGGATCTCTTCACCAAGAAGTCCTTCTGGGTGTTCGGCGGCGACGGCTGGGGCTATGACATCGGTTACGGCGGCCTTGACCACGTCATCGCTTCCGGTGCCGACATCAACATCCTCGTCATCGACACCGAAGTGTACTCCAACACCGGCGGCCAGGCTTCCAAGGCTACCCCGCTCGGCTCCATCGCCAAGTTCGCTGCCGGCGGCAAGCCTGTCCGCAAGAAGGAACTCGGTCGTATGGCCATGACCTACGGCTATGTGTATGTCGCCAGCGTGAGCATGGGCGCCGACATGAACCAGGTGCTCAAGGCCTTCAAGGAAGCCGAAGCCTACCATGGTCCTTCGCTGATCATTGCCTACGCTCCCTGCATCAACCAGGGTATCCGCAAGGGTATGGGCCGCAGCCTTGAAGAAGCCAAGCTTGCCGTACAGACCGGTTACTGGCCGCTGTATCGCTACAACCCCACCCTCAAGGAAGAAGGCAAGAATCCCTTCGTTCTTGACTACAAGAAGGCTCCCGACGGCACTCTCGATGAGTTCCTGCTTGGTGAAAACCGCTATGCCCAGCTCGAAAAGGCAAAGCCCGAACTCGCCAAGGAAATGCGCGCCACCATGGCTAAGCAGTATCAGGAACGCTTTGACGAACTGACCGAGCTTTCCAAGTAAATTGCCTTATCACAGGGCGGAGGGAGAAGACTCTCTTTCCGCCCCTTTCCTGAATCTGCAGGTGCATCTGCTTCTGCAGAAAAAACTGTCTGAGAACGGTTACCGTTCTGAGATATCCTTACAGGAGAATAATACCATGAAGAAGTTTGTCTGCCCTATCTGTGGCTATACTGTTGAGGCTGAAAGCCTTCCTGAAGATTTCGTCTGCCCCCAGTGCGGAGCTCCCGGTTCCAAGTTCCGTGTGGAAGAAGGCAACGCCGGTTTCGTGACTGAACACCATGTGGGTGACGGCAAGGTTGAAGACGCCGACATCATGGAAGAGCTGCGCGCCAACTTCACCGGCGAATGCACCGAGGTGGGTATGTATCTGGCCATGAGCCGTCAGGCTGAACGTGAAGGCTATCCTGAAATCGCCGACGCCTTCAAGCGTTATGCCTTCGAGGAAGCCGAACATGCCGCCAAGTTTGCCGAACTGCTCGGAGAAGTGCTTGTTCCCTGCACCAAGACCAATGTGAAGATGCGTGCCGAAGCCGAAGCCGGTGCTTGCGCCGGTAAGATGGAAACTGCCCGCAAGGCCAAGGCCAAGGGTTACGACGCCATCCATGACACCGTTCATGAAATGGCCAAGGACGAAGCCCGCCATGGTGCCGGTTTCGCCGGTCTGCTCAAGCGCTACTTCTAATTATCGAATGCAGCTTTCCACTTTTCTTCGAACGGGCTCCCTCACCGTTCGGGCCATAACGGCCTTCTGAAGTGTGAAAGTCAGGTCTATACAAAAAGATACCCCGAATATTCGGGGTATCTTTTTTTTCATCTTTTCGCTATCCATGAAAAATCCTTTCAGGGAGAAGCCGATTCGGGACACCGGTACATACCGAAATCCGCAACATGATGCAGTCGGAATGCCCCCGCATATTCACTTTTCCCCACTGACTTTCGACACGGCATAAGCCAGGAGCTCCGTATGTCTTCCGACGAATACGCATCCACCGCTCAACAATTCCCCTATGACAATGCCGATCGCTCACTTCTCATGGCGCATATTCAGAAGCACTTCGGCATCGTCACCGGCATCGGACAGGCTCAGCTCTCAACAGGCACGCCGGTAAATATTCTGGCTCTCACTCCTCCCAGTCGAAAGCATCTCGGCAAGCTCTTTGCCCAGGAAAAAAACATCGCAACCGGTGACGAAACGATACTGCTCACTTTCGGAGCCGGTGCTCACGTCATGAATGTTCCTAAAGACAGTGAACTGCCGCCCCGTGTCGAATACCTTATGCGTCTTCCCGCCGACTGGAATGTACAATCCGAAAACGAGAACGATGCCTGGCCGGTTCGACTGCTTCTGAACATCGCCTCCCTTCCAGAGGAGGAACAAGGCTACACTTCTGCGGGGCAAACATTCAGTTTTTCAGGCGGCATGCCGTTTGCAGACGACACACGTCTCTGCTCCGCAGTTCTGATAGGCATGAATGACCGTGAGGGGCAGTGTCGTCTGAATGATGGAGAGGCCGTCACATTCTATGAAGTCATTCCTCTTTATGCGGAAGAACTGGAATTCACGGCAACCCACGGTCCTGTGGCTCTTATTGATGAATTCATTCGATATGCTGTTCCCAGAGTCATCATGCGAAATCGTCCCAATGTCGCCGTACTATTCGAACACAGACCTTCTCTGATGGATGCCTTCAGAGCCATGGATAAAAAAAGTATTCAGAAACTGTCTGAAGACCTGGATGCCCTTTCGTTGGAAGAGCGCGTCGCCCTCAGAGAATTGCTTTCCGAAAACAGAGGTGTTGTGCGCCATACGGCAATGAAACTGAGAGATGCTGCACACGCACTTTTTCGACGTACAAAAATATGATTTCAGATCAGAAAAACATGACAAGCGACAACAGAAGCTTCAGATGATGCAGTTGCCCCAATCCACGATATTCTGAATAAACAAAAACACGTTTTTCTACCGCAGAGACTCCAGCACTTGAAACAGCCAAAATGCAGAGCACACGGAACTTACCATTCCGTATGCTCTGCTGAATTCACGACTCACAAACCTTATATTATCTTATTGATGAAATAGGGAAACTGCTTACGCCACCAGGGCCAGTCATGATCAACATCATGCCCCCAGAAGTCAAAACATGCCCGTATTCCTTTTTCTTCAAAAATATCCTTCAGCATGCCCGTAGTACGTATCATTTCATCTTCCCATGCGCCCTGCCCTGTGCATATGAAAATACTCCGGGTATTGAACATGGGAATATACGAGTGATCCAGAGGCAGTCCCCTCATATAATCCACAATGGAATTGCTGTAGAGGTTGGAATCCATGTAATCACCGAAAAAATAGCGGGCATCATACGCTCCGCTTAAAGCGATGACTCCATCAAACAGGTCCGGTCTGCGTAGAAAGGTGTTGAGCGCATGCGTTGCGCCCATGCTGCATCCAGCCGTCAGCGGGGGAATTCTCGTCCCGTTCATCTGAAGCATGAGCGGCGTAAACTCTTCCGTACAGTACCTGAACCACTGCTCCTGGAGCCAAGCTCGATACCCTTTGTTTCCATTTTTGTCCGACCAGGTCTTCTCATCAATGGAATCCACGCAAAAAAGCTGTATGCGTCCGGACTGAATATGCTCAACCACGGTTTCCGGCATCTGAAAATCATTAAAGTCCGTACAACGTCCGTTCTGTGTCGGAAATACCACGACAGGTTTTCCTGAATATCCGAAAACAAGAAACGGCATTTCCCTGCCGAGAATCAGACTGTATTGACTATGACGCTGATATTCCATCAACAGGTCTCCTGAACAAAACGAATGAACTCATCCTTCTGTTCGGCAGTATCAAGAATTGCCGTCCATTGATGGTTGCCCATGGCCCCGGAAATGGCCTCGGGAATATCCAGATCCATGACAATGCGTCCGGCATAGCGCTCCCGGATTTCTTCGGGAGTATGAACATAGTTTTTGCCGTTTCGCCTGCCGGCATAGACCGCAAAAAACTTTTGCCGGTCAAGATCAACGAATGTTTTATCATGAGTCACCATGTCGGCCCATATGGAATACACGTCCACGCTGTTGGCGTAGTTGAACATGTCCGGCGTCCAACCTCCGGCCGGACGCATATTCACCTCCAGAGCCACAAGCTCACCCTTTTTGGCCAGTCCCGGTTTATCTTCCTTTAAACGGAAAAATTCCAGGTGAAAGAATCTGCTGCGCACATTGAACGCTTTAATGGTATTGCGGCCGACCCGTTTAAGATCATCGGGCAGATTGCTGGCGGTATAGTACGCAAGGTGATCCTTGTTATTGACGATATCGGCAATGGAAGGAGGCCAGGATGTGCAGGTCTCAAAAATAACCTCGGCCCTGGAATCCGAAATACCGTCATAGGACCAGATATCGCCGCTGAGATATTCTTCCATGATATACGGAACATTTTCCTTACCGGCATAAAAACGTTCCATCTCTTCATCGTTGGAAATCTTATAACTGCCTGAAGCTCCCATACCTCCGTCCGGCTTGACGAATACCGGGTACCCTACTTCACGGGCAAAAGCCTTTCCACTCTCAAGATCACTTATAAGATGCCAACGGGCAGCCGGAACTCCGGCTTCCTTATAAAACTTCTTCATAGCCGACTTGCGACGGACATTGGACACTTCCGCAACGCTCATGCCCGTCTTTATGTTGAAGTCGTCCCTCAACCGGGCATCCTGGCTGAGCCAGTACTCGTTGTTGCTTTCCACCCAGTCGATGCGGCCATGCTTAAAGGTAAGAAAAGCCACGGCCCTATAAACCTGATCATAATCTTCAAGGGAGTCCACCCTGTAATATTCCGTAAGACAGCTGCGCAGTTCTCCGGAAAGCTCATCGTAAGGAGTGTCTCCTATACCGAGCACATTAACACCGCGAGCTTTCAGCCGATCGCAAAAATTCCAGTACGACTGGGGAAACTGTGGAGAAATAAAAACAAAATTCATAATAATCCTCACGGTAGGACAACCAGTTCCGCTCTTATCCAGGTGCGGAATTCATATGTAGTATTCCCATTATGAAGCACTGCATCATAAAAAGCAATCATTGATGCCCGTCTGAAATTATCTTTACCGATATAAAAAGCTCACTGCCTTAAAATGCCTCTTCAGCCCTTGGGCCAGGACAATCGGAATACCACGTTCAGGCCCTTCGGGATTTTCTGCAAAAAGCTACCCGGGCCGTCTTGTAAGCACTTGCGTTGCCGTATATACTGCCACGATGTTTCACATATTTTCTCCAAGTGATGCCATTGCCGTTTCAAAAGCTCTGCTCGAATGGTTTGATCTCCATAAGAGACCACTGCCGTGGCGGCAGCACTACACCCCCTACGAAGTGTGGATATCCGAAGTGATGCTTCAACAAACGCAAATGGAACGCGGCGTTGCCTATTTTCAGCGCTGGATGAAACGTTTTCCCGACGTGCGATCCGTGGCCGAAGCTTCGGAAGAAGAAATTCTTCGTTACTGGGAAGGACTGGGCTACTATCGTCGTGCCCGATTTCTTCATCAGGCCGCAAAAGCCATGGTGGAAAAACATGAGGGAAAGGTGCCTGACTCTCAGGAAGAACTTTCTGCTCTGCCCGGACTGGGGAACTATACCGTGGCAGCCATTCTCGGTATAGCCTATCAAAAGGGTATCGTATCCATCGATGCCAATGTCGAGCGCGTCTTTTCCCGTCTTCTCGACATCGACTCCCCTGTCAAAAAGGCTCCTGCCGCCGATATCATCAAAAAAGAATCCCGGCGATTCCTGCCCGAAGGACAGTCCAGAGCCTACAATCAGGCACTTATGGAACTTGGTGCACTGATTTGCGGAAAGTCGCCTCAATGCCTGCGGTGTCCTCTCGCCGAATGGTGTGAGGCCCATAAAAAGGGACTGGAAAAAGAGCGTCCCGTAGCTGTCGAAAAAAGTCGCATTATTCCTGTCGTCTCAGCACACGGGATACTTATCTGTGAAAAACATGTCCTTCTTGTACAGCGCAGTCCCAACGGACTTTGGGGCAATATGTGGGAATTTCCCGGGCTCATTGTGGAAAGCGGCAGTCCGGACGAAGCGCTTGTCCGATACATGTTCAGAATGGGACTCACCGTAGATATTATTGCCCCGCTTGGAAAAATTCAACACGGGTACACGAATCACCGACTCACAGCCAGCTTTTTTCGTATTGAGACTGATCCTCTGCTTTCCATGAAAGAAATTTCTGCGCGTCTCGGCGATGTGCCTCACAAGTTCGTTCTCTGGAACAAAACAGAAGACTTCGCCATGCCCGCTCATCATAGAAAAATGGCAACACGCTATTTTCTCAGAAAACCCCGCTCAAAAGCGGAACAACTCTCCTTGTAAGAAGGCTACCATGAAACACACTGTGTACTGGATTGAAGGCGACGGCATAGGTCCTGAAATATGGAAGGTGACCCGGCCCGTTCTGGATGCTGCCATGCAGGCCGCTACGGACGGCGAAGAGGAACTGGAATGGGTGGAACTTCTGGCCGGTGAAAAAGCCACGCGTCTGACCGGCTCGCCGCTTCCTCAGGAAACTCTCGATACGCTGAAAACGGCCTCCGTCGCCATCAAGGGCCCTCTCGGCACGCCCGTGGGCGGCGGCATGCGCAGTCTCAACGTGGCTATGCGTCAGGCCTTTGATCTGTACGCCTGCATTCGCCCCGTCAGCTGGTTTGAAGGCATAAGCACGCCCGTCAAGCATCCTGAGAACGTCAACATGGTCATTTTCCGTGAAAATACCGAAGACGTATATGCCGGCATCGAATATCAGGCCGGTTCCGCCGAAGCCGAAAAGCTGGCCTCTTTTCTGCGTTCCGAATTCGGGGCAAAAATCCGCGATGCGTCCGCCATCGGCATCAAGCCCATGTCTGAGTTCTGCTCCAAGCGTCTTGTCCGCCGAGCCATCCGGTACGCCCTGGATCATCATCTTCCCAGCGTCACCCTGGTGCATAAGGGCAATATCATGAAATTCACCGAGGGTGGATTCCGCGCATGGGGATATGAAGTCGCCAGAGAAGAATTCGGCGACGTCACCATTCCCGAAAAGGAAGCCACACCGGAAAACAGCAAGGGCAAGATCATTATTAAAGATCGCATTGCCGACGCCATGTTCCAGGAAGCCCTGCTTCGCCCTGAACAGTACAGCGTTCTTGCGCTGCCCAACCTGAACGGCGACTACATCTCCGACGCTCTGGCGGCTCAGGTCGGCGGTCTCGGAATGGCCCCCGGCGTCAACATGTCCGATACTCTGGCGCTGTTTGAAGCCACGCACGGAACGGCTCCCACCGCCGCGGGCAAGGATATCGCCAACCCCGGCAGTCTGCTGCTCTCCGGCGCTCTCATGCTGGAGCATCTCGGCTTTGCCGCCGCAGCGGACAAAGTAAGACAGGCTATTCTCAAAGCCATCGCTGATAAGACTGTCACTCCCGATCTGGCAGCAGAAATGCCCGGAGCTCAGGCTGTTTCTTGTTCAAAATTCGGTGAAATTCTCTTGGAAAACATCCGTTGAAAAAAAATTTGGAAATTTCCAATTTTTTGCTTGACGTCCAGGGGTATCTATACTAGAAACACACCTGTCGCGGAGAGGTTTCCGAGCCCGGCTTAAGGAGCACGATTGGAAATCGTGTGTACCCGAAAGGTACCAAGAGTTCAAATCTCTTCCTCTCCGCCAGATATTTACAACCCGCTGTTTTTACAGCGGGTTTTTCTTTTAATCGCGGCTCGTTCGTACTGGATACACCTTCTGGATACGTTTTGGGTACGAGCTATGAACGACTTAGAGCCGCTGAATATCCCCGGAACAGCTTCTCACTCCCGGTACCTTTCGAAGTACAAGACCTACCTTTCTCATCATCGCGGTATCAGGTATTTTAGAATAACTGTGCCGAATCACTTGCGTTCTCTCCTTGGAAAAACTGAAATCCGTCGTTCTCTGGATGGTATGAAAAGCCGAACTGCCCGCTCCAAGGCAG
>CALUPL010000073.1 GCA_944322635.1 uncultured Mailhella sp. | reverse complement strand
ACCCTCTAGCGATGAAGGAGAACGTCCATATGCGGTACGTGTATCTGTTCCACGAAGGGAATGCACAGATGAAGAGTCTGCTGGGCGGCAAGGGAGCCAATCTGGCGGAAATGACCAATCTCGGCCTCCCCGTTCCCTACGGCATGACCATTTCCACCGACGCCTGCCGCGACTACTACGCGCACGGGGGCAAGCTGCCCGATGGCCTTGTGGACGAGGTGACGGCCGCCCTTGCCCGGGTGGAAGAAAAGGTGGGCAAGCGCTTCGGGGACGAACACGACCCGCTCCTTCTTTCGGTACGCTCCGGTGCTGTTTTTTCCATGCCGGGCATGATGGACACCATTCTGAATCTCGGTCTCAACCGCTCCACATTCCAGGCTCTGGCCAGGCTCACGAACAATCTCTGGTTTGCCTGCGACACCTACCGCCGCTTCATCCAGATGTTCTCCGACGTGGTCATGGAAGTCTCCAAGGAAAAATTCGAGCATATTCTTTCGGAGCAGAAGGCCGCACAGGGCGTGAAGCTCGATCAGGAACTTTCCGTCGAGTCCCTGCAAACGGTCATTGAACGCTACAAGGAACTGTACCGGCAGGAAGTGGGCAGCGACTTTCCCGAAGACGTGCGCGAACAGCTGCTTCTCGCCATTGAGGCGGTGTTCCGCTCCTGGAACAATCACCGCGCCATCGTCTATCGCACCATCAACAAGATAGATCACAACCTCGGCACGGCCGTGAACATTCAGTCCATGGTGTTCGGCAACATGGGCGACAACTCCGGCAGCGGCGTGGCCTTCACGCGCAACCCCTCCACCGGCGAAAAGAAGCTCTACGGCGAATACCTCTTCAACGCCCAGGGCGAAGACGTGGTGGCCGGCGTGCGCACGCCCAAGCCCATTGCCCGACTGGCCGACGAAATGCCGGAAATCTACAATCAGTTCAGCAGCATTGCCGAAACGCTGGAAAAGCATTACCGCGACATGCAGGACATTGAGCTTACCATAGAACGCGGAAAGCTCTTCATTCTGCAGACCAGAAACGGCAAGCGCACCGCTCAGGCCGCGCTCAAGATAGCCTGCGACATGGTGGAAGAGGGACTCATCGACAAGAAGGAAGCCATTCTGCGCATTGATCCCGAACATCTCGCCAACGTGCTGCACCGTCAGATAGACAGTTCCGCCAATCCCACCGTGCTTGCCACGGGTCTTGCCGCCTCGCCCGGCGCGGCCTTCGGTTCCGTGGTGTTCGACGCCAACGAGGCCGAGCATCTCGGACGCATGGGAGCCAAGGTCATTCTCGTGCGCGTGGAAACCACGCCCGACGACATTCACGGCATTGTGCAGGCCCAGGGCATTCTTACGAGCCGCGGCGGCATGACCAGCCACGCGGCCGTGGTCACGCGAGGCATGGGCAAGCCCTGCGTGTGCGGATGCGAAGCCGTTACCGTGGATTACGATGAACAGCTCTTCACCGTGGGCGACACCGTCATAAAGAAGGGAGACCTCATCTCCATAGACGGCACCACCGGCCGCGTCATTCTCGGCGCCGTGCCGCTCAAGGATCCCGAACTCTCCCATGAATACCAGACCATTCTCGGCTGGGCCGACGAGGTGCGCGACCTTCAGGTGCGCGCCAACGCCGATACCCCGGAAGACGCGGAAAAGTCCCGCCGCTTCGGAGCGGAAGGCATAGGCCTCACCCGCACGGAACACATGTTCATGGCGCAGGAACGCCTGCCTTACGTGCAGAAGATGATTCTGGCCGAAAACACCGAAGAGCGCACCGCCGCCCTTCTGCCCCTGCAGATCATGCAGGAAAACGACTTCTACGGCATTCTGAAGGCCATGAACGGCCTGCCCGTGTGCATCCGTCTGCTGGATCCGCCGCTGCACGAGTTTTTGCCCAGCCTCGACAAGCTGCTCGTGGAAACCACGGAACTGCGCGTGCGCGGCGACAACCCCGACCTTCTTGCCGAAAAGGAACGCCTTCTCGCCCAGGTGGAAAAGCTGCATGAAGTCAATCCCATGCTCGGCCACCGCGGATGCCGGCTCGGCATCACCTACCCCGAAGTCTATGAAATGCAGATGTACGCCATCTTCAACGCGGCTTCCAGACTCGCCAGAGACGGCTACACCCCCCTGCCGGAAATCGAGATTCCGCTCACCATCAGCGTCGCCGAAATGGCCATGCTCAAGGAGCGCTGCGACCGCATCGCCAAGGAATGCATGGAACTGCACAAGGTGGAATTCCCCTACCTGTGCGGCAGCATGATAGAACTGCCCCGGGCCGCACTCCTCGCCGGTGAGATTGCCGAAGCCGCGGAATTCTTCAGCTTCGGCACCAACGACCTCACCCAGACCTGCTTCGGCTTCAGCCGCGACGACGCCGAAGGCAAGTTCCTGCCCGTGTACATCAACCAGCATATCCTCAAGGACAACCCCTTCGCCGTGCTCGACCGCAAGGGCGTGGGCCGACTCATGGAAATTGCCATTGCCGAAGGCCGCAAGACCAGACCCGGACTCATGATCGGCATTTGCGGCGAACACGGCGGCGACCCCAGCTCCGTGGAGTTCTGCCACCAGGCCGGTCTCGACCTCGTGAGCTGCTCCCCCTACCGCATACCCATAGCCCGACTCGCCGCCGCCCAGGCCGCCCTCAAGTACCCGAGAAACAAGGAATAACTCTGTAGCCCATTCATAAATCCGTCACTGCCGCAAGAGGCCGCCCCCAGGGAAGAAGAGGAACCCTCCGGGCGGCCTCGTTCTGCCGGAGAAAGGTAAAGGCAATGCGGGGGAAATAATTCCCCCCGCACCCCCCTGTTTCTGCCTCCCGGCTTCGCCGGTTCGGCAGGACAGGGTGAACGGGAAGATTATGCCCGGAGCTATGGGCGAAGGGGGGAGTGCAGGCCGAAAGGCCGTGTTTCAACGCTCGGGGGCCCCGGGCGACATCAGGAGCCCGGCCGACGGAAGGCGCGTAGCCGGAATTCACTTCCGGCGTTAAACGTCGCCGCCGTCGTGCAAGCCATAAGTCAGTACCGTGTGTCTTGCACAAACGGGACGTTGCGGCAGAACCATTTCTGCAAGGTCAGAAATAATTCCCCCCCGCACCCCCCTGTTTCTGCCTCCCGGCTTCGCCGGTTCGGCAGGACAGGGTGAACGGGAAGATTATGTCCGAAGCTATGGGCGAAGGGGGGAGTTCGGAAGGCCGACTCTCAACGCTCGGGGGAACGCGGGCGACATCAGGAGTCCGCGCCGACGGAAGGCGCGTAGCCGGAATTCACTTCCGGCGTTAAACGTCGCCGCCGTCGTACAGGCCACGCATACTGAACCGTGTGTCTTGTGCAAACGGGCCGTTGCGGCAGAACCATTTCTGCAAGGTCAGAAATAATTCCCCCCGCGCCCCCCTGTTTCGCCTTGCGGCTTCGCCGCGGCGGCGGGCGTCGTGCGGAACCCCGGAGTCGGCCTTCAAAAAAGGCGGGGAGACAGAGAGAGCAACGCCGAAACCGAAAGGCTCGACAGGGGCGTTTCGGGCTGCTTTTCTCAGTGCAGGCGTGCGCCCTGCGCCCGCCTGCGGCTGGCCGACCGGAGCTCCGCTTCGCGGAAGCACCGGTGAGATCGGAAGGAATTTCCGGATTGTTGAGGGGAGAGAGTCCGACAAAAACTCTGGAAAACTGTGGTTGACAGAGGACAGTCGTTTTACGCTCTCAGTCGGGCCCTTGTCTGCCACGGAAAACGGTTTCTCAACGCTCGAAAAGACGTGGGGAAGCTCTTTTTGCCTCTTTCAACGCGTAGAAAATGCAGACGAGTAAAAAAGCTCTTGCCGACAGGCATAATCAGCCGGAATTTGTGTTCGTATTATGTTCCGCATGGATGAACTGGCCACATAAAGGGGGGGCACATTCTCCCGCATTGCCTTTGCGCTTTGCTGAAGACATTTTCCCATCCCACGCTTCTTTGACGCCCCTCCCTGCTCGAAAACTTTCCCTTGCCCTCAAATTAAAAAGTTTTGAAAGGGTGGATGGGGGCGCGGGGGAAGGCGGGGAAAACTTTTTCAAAAGTTTCCCCGCCTTCCCCCGCAAGCTCTCTTTCCCCCGTCTTCTTTACTTCGCTTCCGGCGGCTGGTATTCTTGGCGGGGCGCAGGAGCGCTGCAACACATCGTTCTTCATTCGAGACACAGGAAAAAACATGCTGCTTTCTACCATAGTCAAGGCCTACAGGAACATTCGGGTTCTTTGCGTAGGCGACGTCATGCTCGACCATTTTCTGTACGGAAAGGTGGAGCGCATTTCCCCCGAAGCTCCCGTGCCGGTATTCAACTTTCAGAGCGAGAAAAAGATGCTCGGCGGCGCGGGAAACGTTGTGGCCAATCTGCACAGTCTCGGCTGTTCGGCCGACATTCTCTGCTTCATTGGTGACGACGAGGCGGGAAAGGAAGTACGGCAGCTTCTCGGCAAGGTATGCGACCATGTGGCCGCGCTGGTGGTGCCGGGCTTTCCCACCATTGAAAAGACCCGCGTGATTGCGGGCAACAATCATCTTCTGCGCATAGACAACGAGCGCCGCTTTCAATGCGGCGACGAAATTTTGGGCCCGGAGCTCGACGAACGGATAAAGGCGGCGAACATCGTGCTGCTTTCCGACTACGCCAAGGGGCTGCTTTCGCCCGAGCGCTGCCGGCGCATCATAACGGCCTGCAAAGCGGCGGGCAGGCCCGTCATCATCGACCCCAAGGGGGACGACTATTCCAAATACGCCGGGGCCACCGTGGTCAAGCCCAATCTCAAGGAATTCAACCAGGCCACGGGGCTTTCCTGTCATCCTTCCGACCCCGACTTTCCGGATTCTCTGCGCAGGGGAGCCAAAACGCTGTTCGAGCGATACGGCATTGAAAATCTGCTCGTCACGCTTTCCGAGCACGGCATGGCCTTTGTGTCCGCCTCTCATCCCGACGACGTGTTCCAGCTTCCCACCGAAGCGCGCGAAGTGTTCGACGTGTCCGGCGCGGGCGACACCTCCCTGGCCGCCTTCGGCGCGTCGCTGGCCGCCGGCGCCGACATTCAGGACGCCATGAAGCTTGCCAACGTGGCTTCCGGCGTGGCCGTGGGCAAGCTCGGCACCTCCTGCGTGACCGCGCAGGAAATTCTCGACGCCCTTTCGCGCCGCCGCTCCGTCTCCGGCCCGGGCTGGAAGCAGAAAACCAAGATAGTCAGCCGCCACGAAGCCGCCGCCATTGCCGCCCAGTGCCGCGAACAGGGCAAAAAGGTGGGCTTCACCAACGGCTGCTTCGACCTGCTGCATCAGGGACACCTGCATTCGCTCATGCAGGCGCGCGCCCTGTGCGACGTGCTCATGGTAGGCCTCAACACCGACGCTTCCATAAAAAGACTCAAAGGGCCGGAACGCCCGATTCAGGACGAAAAGACCCGTGCCCTGCTGCTGGCATCTCTGGAATTCGTGGATTTCGTCATCATGTTCGACGACGACACCGCCCTGCCCCTTGTTGATGCCATACGCCCCGACCTCATCATGAAGGAAGGCTACACCATCGACCGCTGGCCCGAGGCGCAGTTTGTGGAAAGCTACGGCGGAAAGGCCGTCACCCTCTCGCGCCTCGAAGGCTATTCCACCACGCAGACCATCCAGAAAATGAAGCGGGGAGAAGAAAAATAGCCGGACGGGAAACCCCGTCCTCCCCCGCGGCCATGGCGGATTTCCCGGAAAGCTACGGCATCATTGCCCCCCTGCGTAAAGCGTTCCGGCCGGTCAACCTGTCCACGCCCCAAAAACAGAACAACGCGCCGTGCCTCTCCCCGGAGAAGCGCGGCGCGTTTTCATCGGACAAGGCTCAGACCGGGCATTTTCCCTCCCATGATGGACGGAAGGCAAACCGTACGCCGCAGAGACGGATTTCCTTTGTCTCATCCCCTGCCGCTCTTTTCCTGCGCTCCGAAAAAATTCCGTGCCAACGGCTCTTTCGATTCGGGCATATTTCCCCGAATCCTCCCCGCACGCATGCGGATTTCCGCCGCCCTTTTTCCCCGAAACTCTCCCTGAAAAACGAAACGTGCGCCCTCTTCCCCACACGCACACAATCCTTGCAACGCGCCACGCCTGCTCCCGAAGGGAAGTGAAAAAATGCACACAATCACTGCACAACGTCCGTCTCTGACTCCCCGGTCACCGCAACACCGCTCCATTCAAGGGCAAACGCCTCTTCCGCAAAAACGCATTTTCTCTCCCTGCCTCCTAATCCGCATGAAACACTACCTCTTTTACAGTCCTTTCTTTCTTCGCAAAAAAATCTCTCCCGTTATTTGACAATTTTTGAAAACCTACTAATCTGAAAAAAATCGTCTTCCCGGAACGTCTTCTCCTCCGCTCTCGGCGGAACGTCGGAGAGGGTCGCGGGCCGCCCTGCGGAACGGGACTTGTCCGACACTCGGAGGGGGCGTCGTTATCTCCTTTTCGGGAGGTAAGTCATCTCGGGGAGATGTCCGCCGGTTTTTTCTCTCTCCTTGTACGGTACAGGGCCGGAAGCCGCGCGGCAACTTTTTGCCCCTTTTTCCGCCATGGAACGGCTGCTGCTCACTCTGGCCATCATATTCGTCAGTCTCATTGCCGGATACCTTTTCCGGCAGTGGGTGAGCCTGGGCACGTCTCCGCTCACGGAATCCTCGCTCAAAACGCTTCGCATCGCCGTTCAGAAAACGGCCATGTTCGGCCTGATTCCGCTTTCCGCCATGCTTTCCCTCTGGGGACTTCCCTCCCCGGATCCGCGGCTTCTGTGCCTGCCTGCGCTCGGCCTTGCGGCATGGGTTGCGGGCGGAGCTCTCGCGCTTCTTTTCTCCCGACGCATGGGCCTCGGCCGCGCGCAGACCGGCAGCATGTACTGCTGCGGCACCTTCACCAACATAGGAGCGGTGGGCTGTCTTGTGGCGGTCATGCAGTTCGGTGAACAGGCCATTGCCATGACCTCCCTGTATCGTCTGTGCGAGGAAATGTTCTATTTCGGCGTGGCCGTGCCCGTGTCGCGCAGCTACGGTAAAAGTGAAGCCGCGGGAGCAAAAACGCCCCGTCTGCATTTTGATCCTGTGCTTGCGGCCATACTCTTCGCCCTCGGTCTCGGGCTTTTCCTCAATCTCTCCGGCGTGCGGCGGCCTTCCGCGTTCGGCACGCTTTCGACGGCCGCCATGATTGCGGGAACCGTGTGCTTTCTGCTTTCCATAGGCATGGGACTGCGCATTTCGCGCATGGCCGCCTATGTGCGCGAATCCGCCGTCATTTCCCTCATCAAATTTGCCTTCGTGCCCGTCATAGTCACCACGCTGGCCATGCTGGCCGGTCTCGGCGAGGTGGAAAACGGCCTGCCTCTCAGGGTTGTCGCCATTCTCTCCGCCATGCCCGTGGCCATGAACGCGCTCATTCCCCCGTCCCTGTTCGATCTGGACCTGGACCTGGCCAATGCCTGCTGGGTGTTCACCACGCTGGAACTCGTGGTCGTACTGCCCATCCTCATTATCATCCTGCCGCTGCTTTAAGCGGCCGAAACGTACTTCCGCCCCCGTACCCCGGGCGGGAGTACTCTCCCTTCACACCGGGTGCAACGTGGCTTCGCGTCACCGAGAACATATCCGAGGAGGAACTTATGAAGCGTCTTTTCCGTACCGCCCTCATGGCCGCCGTCTGTGTGGGAATCCTTTCCGCTCCGGCGCTTGCCGCCTACAAAAAGGAATACAAGCTGAGCGTGGTGCCCGCCGCCACCTCGGGCTGGGGCCTTTCCGCAACCTATTTCGCCGATCTCGTCAGGGAACGCACGAACGGCCGCATCAACATCAAGGTCTATCCCGGTGCGCAGCTCATGGCCGGCAAGCAGACCTCCGAACTTTTGCTCGTGCGCAGAGGCGCCATCGACTTCGCGCTTGCCTCCACCATCAACTGGTCTCCCCAGGTGCAGGAACTCAACCTGACCGCCCTGCCCTTCTTCGTGGCCAACAACCCCGACCGCTACAAGGCCATGGACGCCATTGAAGCCGGAAAATCCGGCCAGATGATCGTGAACGCCGTGGAAAAGACCGGCGTGAAGTTCATAGGCTGGGGCGAAAACGGCTTCCGTGAACTCACCACCAGCAAGGGCCCCATCAACCATCCCGCCGACATGAAGGGCATGAAGCTGCGCGTGTGCGGCACTCCCATTTTTGCCGACATCTTCACCGCTCTCGGCGCCAACCCTCAGGCCATCAACTGGTCCGAAGCCGTGACCGGCTTCCAGCAGGGCATTGTTGACGGTCAGGAAAACCCCACCAACGGCATCAACATCACCCTTCAGATCTGGACCTGGCACAAGTATCACACCGACTGGCACTACATGATCGATCCGCTGCTGCTCACCTCCAACGCCAAGGTGTGGAAGTCCTTCTCCGCCGAGGATCAGGCCATTCTCCTGGACTGCGCCAGGGAAATGGAAAAGTACAGCAAGGCCCTTTCCCGCCTCGGCTTTGACGACGGCTCCTCGCTCGCCTTCCTCAAGAGCATAGACAAGGTGCCCGCCGTGACCGATCCCTTCAAGACCATGGAAGAAAAGGGCATGACCATCGTGAAGTTCACGCCCGAACAGGTCAGGGAATTCTACGACGCCACCCAGAGCGTGCGCGACAAGTGGACCAAGGAAATCGGCCCCGAACTCGTGAAGGCCGCCGAAGCCGACATGAAGGCCGCTCAGTAAACCATGTTCCGGGAGCGGTTCTTCCGGGCCGCTCCCGTCTTTCTCATCATCGGGGATTCTCATTATGTGGAACTTTCTGAACGCACGCTTCGAGGAACTGCTCGGAGCCATTCTGCTTGCCGTGATGGCGTGCATTTCGTTCATCAACGTGATCGTGCGCTACTGCACCAACCTCTCGTTCTCCTCGTCGGAAGAACTGACCGTCAACCTGTTCGTGTGGATCGTTTTTCTGGGCACCTCGCGCGCCTTCCGCGAAGGCAGCAACTTCAGCATGAATCTGCTGTTCGACGCCATGCCCCGCCCCGTCAGAAAGCTCCTGTACATTTTCGGCACCCTTTGCAGCATCATATTTTTCGCCGCCCTCTGCTGGCAGGGCTACATTGAGGTCGTGGACGAAATCGAGCTCGACGTGGTATCCGAATCGCTGGCCATTCCCGTGTGGATATACACCATTGCCACGCCGCTCTTCTCCGCCCTCATCATCGTGCGCATTCTCCAGAAGGTCCGGGAAGACTTCCGTACCAGAAACTACTAGACCGTCCCCCTGCGGAACCTTCCGCAATGGACGACTCCCGGACAAGCTCACAAACATCAGAACCGCAGCGCATCGCAAGTCCCCATCTTCCTCCGGCGCTGCGACTCTTCACGGAGAATAACCGCATGGATATCGAACTTTTCAAAGACCCGGCCTTCTGGCTTCTCATCACCTTCATCATTCCGCTCATCTTCCGCGTGCCCATTGCCATTTCCCTCGGCCTTTCCGCCCTCTTCGTGGGCTGGTGGTGGGACATGGGCATAGACATGCTCTCCTACAACTTCTTCGCCGGCATAGCCAAGGTGCCGCTGCTCGCCATTCCCTTCTTCATTCTCGCGGGCTTCATCATGGAACGCGCGGGCATTGCCGCCCGCATCGTCATGCTGGTGGAAGCCATTGTGGGCAACATGACCGGCGGCCTTGCCGTGGCCACCGTGGGCGTGGCCACATTCTGGGGCGCGGTGAGCGGCTCCGGACCGGCCACCGTGGCGGCCCTCGGCCTCATTCTCATTCCCGCCATGGTCAAGAGCGGCTACGACAAGCCCTTTGCCGCAGCCACGGTTTCCGTCACCTCCGGCCTCGCCATCGTCATTCCGCCGAGCATCGCCTTCATCGTGTACGGCGGCATTGCCGACGTGTCCGTGCCCGCCCTGTTTGCCGCAGGCTTCATTCCCGGCGTGGTCGTGGCCATCTTCCTCATGGGCTCCGTGCTCATTACCTCCCGCAAAAAGGGCTACCGCGGCAAGCCCCGCACCATGCCCGTATCCAAGGCCCTGCGCGAGGCATTCTGGGGCGTCATGACTCCCGTGGTCATTCTCGGCGGCATTTACGGCGGCGTGTTCACCCCCACCGAAGCCGCAGCCGTGGCCATTTTCTACGGCCTCTTCGTGGGCGTGTTCATCTACCGCACCATCAACAGGCTCTCCATTCTCATCGACGTGCTCGTGGAATCCGTCAAGGCCACGGCCGTCATCATGTTCGTGGTCACCTGTGCCGGACTCTATGCCTGGGTGGCCAGCACCGTGGGTCTCGTGGAACGCGGCGCCTCCGTGCTGCTCTCCCTTTCCGACAACCCCACCGTTCTGCTGCTGCTCATCAACGTCATTCTCTTCATTGCGGGCATGCTGCTCGACGCCATTTCCATCTACTATGTGCTTCTGCCCTTCCTCATGCCCATCATGGCGCATTTCGGATGGGATCCCGTGTGGTTCGGCGTGATGATGACCATTAACCTCGCCCTCGGCCAGGTGACGCCGCCCGTGGCCGTGAACCTCTATGTGGGCGCAAAGATAAGCAACCTCACCATGGAGGAAATCATCCCGCCCGTGCTGCCCATGCTGGCGGCCTCCGCCCTCGCGCTTGTGGTCATCGTGCTCTTCCCCGACATCACTCTCTTCCTGCCCCGCCTGCTCGGCATGTAACGATTCTCCATCTTTTCCGTCCGGCGCGACGGGAAAACGCCGCCAAAAAGGGCCGCCCCATGAGGACGGCCCTTTTTTGCATTCCCGCAGGCATGCGGCTTCCGTGCCCGGAACGACATCGCAAGCGACGCTTCAAACAATCCACACCCATGGAGACTTCTGCAAAAATATGCGCTTCTGAGCCACACTGTTGTGGACTTGTTATGAGAATCCCTTTGACTTTCGCTCCGATTTCGGCTGTCCAATAAAAGCATATCATTCGTTAAAAAACTCTTCCCGGAAACATGCCGGAAAAACATCTGACACCGGAGAGGAAGGCATTTCCTCAACATATGCAAAAAGTCGCCTGCCTCTTGCGTGAACCTGCTTAAAAATTCTCTGGAGTCCCCTGACGATGCCTTCTCACCAGACCTCAGCGAACGGCCCCGAAACCACTCCCGGCGAAGGCGGGTCGAGAATTTCCAGGCTGCTGCACATCGTGCAGGCCATCCGCAAAGAACCCCGCCGCTCTTTTGAGGCGCTGCGGGGCGAACTCGGCATAAGCAGGAGTCAGTTCTACAAGGACAAGGCCGTGCTGGCCGAAGTCGGTTTCCGCTTCAGCTACGGCAAAAAGCAGGGCTTCCGCATTCTGGAAGACAGGCTCATGCCCACCATCGACCTCAGCCTCCCCAACCGGCTCATTCTCATGCTGGCCATGGAACAGCTCTGCGCCACGGACGACGGCCTGCTGGCCTCCCTTGCCGTGGACGCGGGCAGAAAGCTTGCAGGCGGCATGCCCTCTCCCTTCCGGGAACAGGTGCTCTCCGCCTTCGACAAAAACCTTCCCGAACGGAAAGGCGGCACGGTGCCGAAAACGCTCCTGCCGCTGCTGGAGGCCGTTTCCCAGGGAAAACGGGTGCGCATTCTCTACGCGGGAAACGGCTCGTGGAACGCGCGCTGGCACGAAATAGATCCCCGGCATCTTTATCTCAGGCGACGCGCCCTGTACCTGTACGCCCGCAGCGTGGACGAATCGCCCTTTCAGTGGAAGGATTTTCGCGTAAGCGGCATTCAGCGCGTGGAAGACACAGGAATGCGCCTCTGCTGGCCGGTCGATGCCGACGACGGCTTTTCCCACAGAAAGGATGACGGTCATGACTCACTGTGAATTCCGCCCCGTCGTTCCGCCGCGGCGAAACCGGCCTGACAGACGAAGTTTCCGCCCCTGTCCGACTCTGCCCCTCGAAAGTCCGGCCCGGCACGGTCGGCACGGAAAGAAAACGTTTTTCCCGGCAGACCGGGAGCCTGTACACGAAAAAAACGACGCCGGAACGGGCTGCGTCCGACAGAAGCGCTCCGGAACGCAGAAAGGAAGTCCGGAACCTTCCGCCGCCGAAAACTGCTTTTTTGTTCTCTCCGCTCCGAGGCAGAACAAAATTCTGTCCAAAACGATGGTGAATCCGTCCCTCAGCCGAAGCTGCGTCCTCGGAAACGCGGCTCGCCCCTTGCCGACGGCGTTTTCTCTTCCGCCCCGTCCGGAGCACGCGGCGCACGCAAAACGTCGCCGCAAGACACGAAGATTCATCGCAAGACAGGCGCGCATCCCTGCTTCTCCCGTTCCTCAAAACGGGCGCAGCGTTCGCGCAGTCCGGCATTTTCCTTCCACAATCGACGATTCTCGGCCGAAAGCTCCCGTCGTTCCTCTTCCAGCCGGTCAAGCCGGCTCTCCAGTCTGGCACAGCGTGCGCAGGTCTGCTCCTCCGAAATTCCGTCTTCCTCCGGGCAGGACAAGGGCTGCGTGCGCATGGGGCCATGCCCCGTCAGAAGCCATTCCAGCCGGACTCCGGTTTTCGAACAGATTTTTAATACCACATCGGTATTGGGCAGATTTTCGTTCCGCTCATAAAAGCCGAGCGACCCCTTGCTTATGCCGAGTGCCCTCGAAAATGTCTCCTGCGATATGTTGCCTCGCGCCGACTTTATGCGTTCTCCGAGTGTGTTCATAGGGTAAACGTCCGGCGTTCAATATTCCTTACCTTCGTCAGACTCACCCGATGCAAGTACTAACAGGCTGAAAGAAAATAAAAAATAAGAACATTGAACACATTTTTAGTTTTCGCCCTATAATTCTGCTTTACTCGAACAGAAAATTATTCTAAAAACAAATTTACGGGCGATTAACAAGAACCATTGACCTGTCGAGTTTAACCGCTCCGTTGGTGAATATCAACGTCCGTACGGCATGATATTCAGACAAAACTGAGGATGTACGGAAGACTTGCCGTTTCTTTCGATGAAGCAGTGCCCTCATCTCACGCTTCGCTCAGAAGCAACGGTACTTCTCATGACCATCTTCACAACGCGCATCTCTTCGCAGCGTGCGGGGCGTGCGCCGTTCCGGTGTGCCTGTGGCGCTCCGGAACATCGTGTTCAGCAACGCCGGTCGGAAAAAACGTATTCCCCGGTATGTTGCCATGCCCGGCCTACGCAGCCCGGGCACGGCGCCATCCTTCACCGGAGAATGCGTCTCCCTCTGGCAGACGGCCTTTGCCGTGTGCGGCTCGACACTTGCCGTGCCCAGTCACACACGGACACGACCTGTTCGGGGATTCTCTCTCGTGTGCGCCGATGCCTTCTTTTTAACTGCAACCCGAAACCGGCACTGCCGGAAAACGGTCTCCCGCCTCATTCCGCGCCGTCTTTCCTTGCGCCGGACAACCTTCCGGCGAAGTCGTTCAGGCGGCATCCGCTCTCCGCATCCGTGCAAGACGCAGGCCGCCCATCCCCCCTCGCCCCGTACGACTCACGCTTCTTCCTTCCCGCTGAAAAATTTCCGCCTTCGGCAGCTTCGAAAAAACGTCCCGCAGCCTTCGACGCCTCCTTTTTCCGCGCCCGTCCTCACGCTCTTCCGCCGCAAGAAGAATCTGCCATTCTCCGGCGTTCCCCCCCTTCTCGACGCGCTTTTTCCTCCGCCGTTCCTCGTGCCGGAACGGCTCTCCTTCCGGCCGTTTTTTCCGGCCCCCGTCGCCGGAACGGCGCCTCTTGCCGTTCCCCCCGTCGTGCTTTCCATGGACTCAGAACGGCGACACGTCCCTTCCTTTTCCTTTCTTCTTGAAAAAATGCCGGGAACTCCTATATTTTCTTCAACTCTCTGCGAAAGTTGTCGAACCGGGCGCAACAAGACAGCCGACTTCAATACAATATGTTGATTTTACGTCAAATTGAAGGAGCCTTTCCCAAAAGAAAAAATATCATTTTATTTTCCGACATATTATTTACTCTGTGATAAAAATTTTCGCCTTGAAAACACCGGAAAAGAGGCATGAGGGTTTACCATGGGCACTACTCTTGATTCCATCGAGGACAAAAAGAACAAAATAAAGGAACTGGCAAGCCTTTTCATGCACCGGCACTATTGTGAAAACGACGCCGTTTCTCTTCTTCCCCACCTCGACAGGGAAATAAGCTGGTTCGGAGCGGCGGAACAGGAATACATTATCGGGTACGACAACGTGTCGGCCTTTCTGAAAACCCTTGCGGGCCGCGTTCCCAAATGCGACATTTCCGATGAAACCTATGACGTCATTCAGCCCGTTGAAAACATTTTCATCTGTTCGGGAATGGTGTGGATAGCCACACCCCCTTCCTCCCTCTCCTATCTGCGCGTTCATCAGAGAGTCACCATGGTGTTCCGCTGGGGCGAGGAAGGCCCCCGATGCTGTCATCTGCACGTGTCCAACCCCTACATGGAAATGACCGACGACGACATAGGCTTTCCCGAAAAAATGTCTCAGGAGTCGCGCAAATACTTTCAGGAACAGATAGAAAAACAGAAAAAGCAGATAGAACAGCAGCACGCCTTCATACGACAGATGTATTTTGAAGACGTTTCCACGGGCCTGTACAACAGAAACAAGTTCTACGAAGTATGCGAGGCCATGAACGGCAGGGACTGCGGCAGGCTCGGCATCGTGTACTTCGATCTCAACAGCCTGAAAAGAACCAACGACCATCTGGGACATCAGGCCGGAGATCAGCTCATATGTCGTACGGCCGGGCACATTTCGCGGATATTCGGCAAAAACGCCTTCCGTATCGGCGGCGACGAGTTCCTCGTCATCGATTCCGTGTCCGATCAGAACACCTTCGAGGAACACGTCAAAACCGTGTCGCAGGACATGGCAAACGACGGCATAACCATTGCCGTGGGAACATCGTGGCGGAGCGAGCACGGCAATCTGGAAGAACAGATCAACGAAGCCGACCGGAATATGTATCTGGCCAAGCGGCGTTTCTACGAAAATTCGGAAAACAACCGGCGGTCCAGCCGAAACTGATCCCGTTCCCCGGCCCTCCCAAAGACGGAGGGCTTTTTTGCGCTCCTTTTCCCCTTTCGGCCCCGCATCTTCAAACGCTCGAAGAGCCGCTTTCCTCCTGCGCAAAAAAGACGCGCATTCCGGGCTGCGCGCCGGTCACGTCATGAGCCGTTCCCTCTTCCCGGAAGGGACGGCATAAGGCTCCAAACGGTCTCATGACGGCGCGCCTCCCTGCGCGGAACGCCCCGCCTTCTGCTCGGCCGATGGAGACTCAACGGCATGACCGGAGTTTCCGCTCATTCCAGAAAAGGGGCGGCGCGACCTCTGCCGCACCGCCCCTTTCATGGGTGAAACATGGAAACGCCCGCGCTAGGCGACTTCCTCCGCCTTCTGCTCCGCTTCCCCATGATGGATGGGAGCCTTGAACTGCATGTTGTAGAGCGTGCGGTACTGACCGCCGGGAATGGCCATGAGTTCCTCATGCGTGCCGAGTTCCGCAAGATTGCCTTCATGAATGACGGCTATGCGGTTGGCATTCTTCACGGTGGAAAGACGGTGAGCAATGACGAACACGGTCTTGTCGCGCATGAGGTTGTCTATGGCACGCTGCACGATTTCCTCGGACTTGTTGTCGAGGGCGGAAGTGGCTTCGTCGAGAATGACTATGGGCGCATTCTTGAGGAAGGCGCGGGCAATGGCCACGCGCTGCTTCTGACCGCCGGAAAGCAGAATGCCCCGTTCTCCTATGTAGGTATCGACGCCCTTTTCCAGAGAATCGATGAACTCGGAAAGACAGGCGTTGTGCAGGGCTTTTTTCACGTCCTCGTCGGTGGCGGAGGGATTGCCGAGCAGAATGTTTTCCTTGATGGTGCCGTCGAAAAGGAAATTGTCCTGGAACACCATGGCTATGTGCTGACGCAGATCATTGAGGGCAAAGTCGCGGATGTCCGTGCCGTCCACCTTGATGCTGCCGCGGGTGACGTCGTAGAATCGGGGAATCAGGCTGACGAGCGTGCTCTTGCCGCCGCCGGAATTGCCGACGAGAGCCAGCATTTCCCCCACGCGCACGTCGAGATTGATGTCGTGCAGCACTTCCACGCCCTTCTTGTAGGAAAAGCACACGTGCTCGAAGGTGATGCCGTGTCTGACGGCCGGCAGGGACACGGGATTCTGCTTTTCCTGAAGGCTGCAGGGCCGCTCCAGAATGGAGAACACTCGGTCTATGGCAAGAAAGGACTGCTGCACGGAAACCGCCACGTTGGTGATGTTTTTCAGCGGCGTATAAAGCATGAGCAGAGCGGTGATGAACGACACGAAGTTGCCGGGAGAAATGGTGCCCTGCACGATGAGCCAGCTGCCCATGGCAATGGCGAGGCCGAGGCCTATGGAAATGACGAAGTGCATGAACGGCGTGATCCACGCCGTGCGGCGCGTCATGGCCACGGTAAGGTCGAACACGTCGTTCAAAAGAGAATTGAAACGGCTTTTCTGACGATCCTGAAGGTTGTAGGCCGCAATGGTGCGGTTGCCGGAAAAGGTTTCGTTGTAGGTGGTATTGAGCTGGAACATGCAGGAGTTGTTGCGCGTGACCAGCGAGGTGAGCAGCTTTTTCACCTTGGTAAGAGGCGCCACGGCCACCACAAGAATGACTATGGCAAGAATGGAAAGCTGCCAGGAGTTGTAGAAAAGAACGCCTATGAGGGCTACGGACGAGAATATTCTGGTAAGAAAGCTCTTCAGATTGCCGAGCAGACCGGAACAGGCGAGTTCCGCATCGGAATTGAAGCGGAAAAGCACTTCGCCGGAGGTGGTGGTATCGAAATAGGAAGGCTCTATGGCCACCAGCTTTTCATACAGCCTTGCCTTGAGCCCCATGGTGAGCCTGCCGCCCACCCACGCGTTGAGGTACGCGCCGCCGAAGTTCAAAAGCCCCTGCACCGTGGTGAAGCCCACAATGAGAATGGGAATGTACCACGGCGATTCCATGCTCTTGCCCACCACGACCACATCGGTATAGGGCTTGAGGAACAGGGCAATGACGGCGTCGAGGCTGCCGACGGGAACGCAGATGAGCAGAGACAGGAGCGCCATGGGCCAGAACGGCTTGATGAACGGCCACATGCGCTTGTAGTTCGTGGCGAACTGGTTTTTATCCATCATCTGCCGGAAATCAATTTTCTTCATAGACTACTTCCGTTGGCGGTTCAGGCTGCCGGACTGGAACGGGCAGCGGGCACAAACAACAGGTGCGCGGAAAAGCCATGGTAGCCCCGAAGGGCCGCCATGGCAAGAACACTCTCGCCTTCAGGCTTATTCCACGGTAACGCTTTTGGCGAGATTGCGCGGCTGATCCACGTCTTTTCCGAGGTAATCCGCCATCTGATAGCTGAAAAGCTGGAGCGCGGGCAACACAAAGAAGCAGGAGACGACGGGATGAGCCGAAGGCAACACCCACGTTTCCTCCACGGAAAGGTCGGGATCCTTGCCGTCCCTTTCCTGCACGAGCGCAATCACGCGGCCCTGCCGGGCCAGCACTTCCTGAATGTTGGACTTCACCTTGGGAAAGAGCTCATTGTCGAGCGCCAGCGCAAAGGTGGGGAACTGCGGATCAATGAGCGCAATGGGGCCGTGCTTCATTTCGCCGGCGGCGTAGCCTTCGGCGTGAATGTAGGAAATTTCCTTGAGCTTGAGCGCGCCTTCCAGCGCCAGCGCGTGACACTGTCCACGTCCGAGATAGAAAAAGCTGCGCGAAGAGGCGAAACGCAGGGCAAGCTGTCCGGCCCGCTCCTGCATGGCAGGAAGCGCGGCTTCCAGCTTTTCGGGCAGCGTGCGCAGAGCGCAAAGAAGATCCTTGTCGAAAACGGCGGGGCTTCTGCGCTGCCCGTAATAAAGAGCCATGAGCGTTATGAGCACCATCTGGCTGCACATGGCCTTGGTGGAGGCCACGCTTATTTCCGGTCCGGCCTGGGTGTAGAGCACCACGTCGGCCTCTCTGGCTATGGAGGACCCCACCACGTTGCACAGACCTATCACCCGGGCGCCCTTCTGCCTGGCCAGACGAAGCGCGGCAAGAGTGTCCGCCGTTTCGCCGGACTGGCTTATGACCATGACGGCCTCGCCCGGAAGAATGATGGGATCGCGATAGCGGAACTCCGAGGCAATGTCGAGATCGGTGGGAATGCCGCCCACGTTCTCCAGAAGCTGCTGGCCCCAGAGACCCGCGTTGTACGACGTGCCGCAGGCCACGATGTGCAGACGCGAAGGCGCGGGGAGACTGTCGAGTTCCTGAAGATGCACGGAAAATCCGCCGTCCGCATCTTCGGTCACCCGGCCGGTGAGGCAGTCGGTGATGACCCTCGGCTGCTCCATGATCTCCTTGAGCATGAAATGCTTGTAGCCGCCCTTGGCCGCAGCCTGCATGTCCCACGGCACGTGGCTCACGCTCTTTTTCACGGGCGAAAGATCGGCAAGGGAAAACACTTCCCACTTCGCGCCCTCAATGCGGGCAACTTCGCCGTCTTCCAGAAAGACCACTTCGCGGGTGTAGGGCAGAAAGGCCGGAATGTCGGATGCCACGAAGCATTCCCCCACGCCCACGCCCATGAGCAGCGGAGCGGCCATGCGCGCGGCGTAAATGACGCCCGGTTCCTCCTCGCCCATCATGACCACGGCATAGGCGCCGTGCGCGCGGCGCAGCGCGCGGGCAGAGGCCTCGCACAAGCTCGGAGCTGTCTTTCTCTCCTCTCCTATGAGATGCGCCAGCACCTCGGTGTCGGTATCGGAAAGAAAGGTATGCCCTTTGGCGGAAAGCTCGTCCTTGATTTCCTGAAAGTTCTCGATGATGCCGTTATGGATGATGGCGATTTTCCCATCCTGCGAAAGATGAGGATGGGCGTTTTTTTCCACCGGAAGACCGTGCGTGGCCCAGCGCGTGTGCCCTATGCCGGAGGTGGCCAGAAGATAGGCGTTGTTCTCAAGCTTCGCTTCCAGAGCCGAAAGCTTGCCCGCAGCCTTCACCACACGAAGACGGCCCGCCTGCTCGAAGGCCACGCCCGAAGAGTCGTACCCCCGGTATTCCAGCCGATGCAGACCTTCCACCAGCAGGGGAACGGCGGGACGATGCCCGCTGTAGCCAATGATTCCGCACATATGAGAACTCCTTTTGCAGGGAAAACATATCCGTCCTTATACAGGGGGACGGCCCGGGGGGCAAGTGTTGGGAGAACATAAAACATTTTCGCCACATGCGTACATAATTGCCGCTGAATGGCCGCACGGCTCACAAAAAAATAATGCCGTTCCTCAAAAAAGGCGTCACGTCCCGCTTTAAGCCGATACGATGCGGTCATCATGCGGGCATTCCGCAACAACAAAGCCGCCTGCCTTTCATTCAAAAAAAAGACCCGCTCTCCAAAGAGAACGGGCCTTCGTCAAGACGCGGGAAAAACGCTACTTTGCGGCAGGCTTGGCGGGAGCGGCCTTGTCGGCGGGCTTTTCCGCCTTGGGCGCGGGAGCGGCGGCCTTGTCGGCCTTTTCCGTCTTTTCCGCGGGAGTGGCGTTTTCGGGTTCGGGAAGCGCGGGCTTCTCAAGAGAAGGCAGTTCGCCGAAAGTGGCGGGATCCGTGTCGAGAATGGCCTTCACGGCTTCGGTCATGTCCACTTCGGGCGAATAGGAAGCCATCACGTCCTCGGTGAAAATGCCGAACAGAGAACGTTCGGTCTGACACTTTTCAAAGGCCTTCTTCATTTCGGTCTGAAGCACGTTCATCACGTGTTCCTGATCCTGCTTGATCACGTTCTGCAAAAAGAACACGCGGCCCTGCAGTTCCTTCTGAAGACGCTGCACCTCGGCCTCGTTCTTGGCGGCCTGGGCCTTTTCCAGATTCTTCTGCAGATCGGCAAGAGACGCCATGGCCTTGTTTTCCAGCTCGTTCACGCGGGCTATGCCTTCCTTGCCGAGCTTGGTTTCCTGATAGAGCTTGGAAAGCTGCACCACGCCGAACTGAGGAACGGGCTTCTGAGGCTTCGCCTCCTCGTTGCAGCCGCCGAGCAGAGCAAGCATGGACACAAGGGCAAGAGCGGAAACTATGTTTCGGTTCATTCGTTATCTCCTGTGATAAATGTCCCTCGCTCCCTTTCAGGAGCGGAAATGACTTGAAACAGATACGCTTTTTGGCCGTTCTCGGCAATGGGGCACGGCAGAGAAAAATTTTTTACTCATGCGCGCCGCCCTCCCCGCCGCCCTTGACAGCAGCGCGCTCCAAGAGCATTTCCACAAAAAAGCCCCTCTTTCCTTCCCGCGCGGCAGAACGGCGCACCCCCGGGAAGAATACCCGCGCCGTACCCCACAAGGCAGGACACCATGGCAGACCCCAGATCGGAAGAGGCCATTGAAAAACTGAGAGCAGAAATCGACGCCATAGACGACGAAATGCTCGCGCTGGTGCGCCGACGCTTCAACCTGAGCCGCCGCATCATGACCGATGAACACCGCTACGGCATGCCTGTGGAAGTGTTCAGCCACGAAAGAGAACAACAAACCATAGACCGCCTCAAAAAACTCAACGAAGACTCCGACTGCCCCATGCGCAGCGCCCATATCGGCAATATCTGGCAAATGATATTCTCCTGCACCCGCGTAGGCTGGTAGGAAGAGAAAGAGAGAGAGAAGTTTTGCGGGGGGAAGGAGACCCCCTTTTTCAAAAGGGGGTCTCCTTCCCCCCGCACCCCCCTTTCTCTACCTAAAACTTTTAATTAATCCCGCGTTTTTCTGCTCCGGACACGCTGTGCCGGCAGGCAGAACCTGCACGACGTCCGCCGCGCTTAACGCCGGAAGACACGCCCGACTGACCGGGAATGTCGGCTCGACTGCGTGAAGTTCGACTGCGCTTCTTCAAGCGTCGAAAAGACGATGCTGCCAACGGAAGAGTCTGCCGTGCGCTGAAAGACGGTTGTTGCATCACGGAGAAAATTCGTTTCGAGCGTTGAACAACGCTTATTTTTCTGAAAACGAAAGCCGTTTCAAGCCTTGGGAAAGGTCCGCTTCACGGCAAGCAAACGTTTCCGGAGACGAAACACCGGAAAGAAGCGGGAGTTCCGGCGTGACGAAAAGAGCTCGGAACAAGAAAAAGCCTGCCCCCCCCAAAAAAAGAAAACGCCAGCTCCACTTTCCCCAAAAATCGGGAAATCTTTTCCGACAACACCGATGTTGCCGCAAAGCGGAAACATCGGTCGGCCAGCCGCAGGCGGGTGCGGCAGCACACGCCTGCACTGAGACAGCAGCCCGAAAAGAGCCTGCCGAGACTTCCGGCCCTGTAGCCGCTCCGGCCTTCCGAACTCCCCCCTTCGCCCATAGCTTCGGACATAATCTTCCCGTTCACCCTGTCCTGCCGAACCGGCGAAGCCGGGAGGCAGAATCAGGGGGGCGCGGGGGGAATTATTTCTGACCTTGCAGAAATGGTTCTGCCGCAACGGCCCGTTTGCGCAAGACACACGGTTCAGTATGCGGGGCCTGCACGACGGCGGCGACGTTTAACGCCGGAAGTAAATTCCGGCTACGCGCCTTCCGTCGGCGCGGACTCCTGATGTCGTCCGCGTTCC
>CALUPL010000072.1 GCA_944322635.1 uncultured Mailhella sp. | reverse complement strand
CACGGGATGCCGTCTGAGAAAAATATAAGAGGTGAGTCATGGCTCGATACGTCATGGTCATAGATTCTGAAAAATGCATGGACTGCAAGGCCTGCATCATAGCCTGCCAGCAGCGCAACCATGTGCCGTACGGTTTTCACCGCAACTGGGTGCATGAGACGGACAGCGAAAAGTCTCCCTGCGGCTTCAAGTTCCAGCCCGGAGCCTGCATGCACTGCGACGACCCATCCTGTGTGCGCGCCTGCCCCACGGGAGCAACGTGGAAGGCAGCGGACGGCACCGTGGAAATAGACCGCTCGCGCTGCATAGGCTGCGGCAGCTGCATCAAGGCCTGCCCCTATCATGCAAGATTCCGTCATCCCGTTACCGGCACGGCCGACAAGTGCGACTACTGCCACGGCAGCACTCCCGGTGAGACTCCCGCCTGCGTGGCCGTGTGCCCCATGCACTGCCGCATTTTCGGCGATGCGGACGATCCGAGTTCCGAAGTTTCCAAGGTCCTCGCTACGCGCAAGGCCGTGCACATCGTTCCGCTCGGCAGCGGCGCGAAGCCCACGCTGACCTATCTTGACGTTACCACGCCTTCCGAGCTGCCCGCCGCAAGCACCACAAGCTATCCCGTGGAAGCCATACGGCCGCTGTCGAAGGGCGTGACCTGGGTGGGCGGTCTGGTGCTTGCCGCGCTGACGGGTACGTTCGTGCGTCAGCTCATCAAGTCTTCGGAAAAGGAAGATGAGGAAATTGCGGCGGAAACGAAGGCTGCTTCCTCTGCCGAAAAGCACGATAAGGAGGACAGAGCATGATCCGTCGTCATTCCCGTTCCGCCATATTCATGCACTGGTTCAATGCCGTGTGCTGGATTTTTCTTCTTTTTTCCGGATTTGCTCTGCTTGTCGGCGAGATGCAGCCCGTGGGGCAGTGGTGGATTGATCTCTGGCACGGAGCATTCGGCGGAAGAGGGCTTCTTGTGGCCCATCTTGTCGTCGGTTCCGTGTGGGTGATCGTGTATGCGCTTTATATTCTGCTGTTCTCCCGTCGGGAAGTTCTTCCCTTCCTGCGCGAGGTGACGACGTTCTACCCGAAAAGCGATCTTGTCTGGTGCATGAAGAAGGGACTATGGCTGGTGCTCGGTCCGAAAATGACCAGAAAGATGGGAGTGGATCCCACGCTGCCTCCGCAGGGCTTCTACAATGCCGGTCAGCGCATGGTGGCCGTGGTGGCCGTGATTGCCAGCGTGGGCCTTGCCGCAACAGGCGTCATCATGGGCTTCTTCTCCGGCAACGTGGAATACGCCGTGTCGGAAAACATGCTGCAGTGGTGCATCTTCATACACTTCTGCTGTGCCGGCATCATGGCCATTCTTTTGCCCGTGCACATCTACATGGCCGCACTGGCTCCGGGTGAAGGGCCGGCTCTGCGCTCCATGTTCACGGGCTTTGTGCCGGAAGAGCACGTAAGGCATCATAACCCGCTGTGGTATGCCTCAATTGAAAAGAAAGGCGGACGATTGGGCGAATAAAAGAAAAAAGCGCGGAGCAGCAGCTACTCCGCGCTTTTGGAACATTAAACAAAAAACGGAAAGCCTGAACTTTCCGTTTGAAACATGGTGCCGAAGAAGAGACTCGAACTCTTACTCCCGAACGGGAACTAGACCCTGAACCTAGCGTGTCTACCAATTTCACCACTTCGGCGCAGGAATGTTCTTAGTGGATTTGCCGGGCTTTGGCAAGCATTTTTTTGATTCATGAAAAATTTTATCCGGCAACTTTCCAGCAGCGCACGCTGTGTTCCGGTTCCACGCAAACAAGCGGCGGAGCCTGACGGCACTTTTCCGAAGCGAGAGGGCAGCGTGGGCGGAAGCAGCAGCCTTCGGGCAGTTCGGAGGGCAGGGGAACCATGCCGGGAATGGAAGGAAGCCTTTCGCTTGCGTGGTTGCCGACAAGCGGGGCGCAGGCCATGAGTCCCCGGGAGTAGGGGTGCAGCGGCTTTTCGAAAAAGGAAAACACGGGGGCCTGCTCCATGAGCTCTCCGGCATACATGACGGCCACGTCGTCTGCGGCCTCCGCCACCACGCCGAGGTCGTGGGTGATGAGCAGAACGCCCATGTTCCGTTCCTTGGCAAGCCTGCCGAGCAGACGCAGAATCTGCCCCTGAATGGTGATGTCGAGTGCCGTGGTGGGTTCGTCGGCCAGCAGAAGCCTCGGAGAACAGGCAAGTGCCATGGCTATCATGACTCTCTGGCGCATTCCTCCGGAAAATTGATGCGGATAGTCGTTCAGCCTGCGGCGCGGATCGGGAATGCCCACCATTTCCAGAAGTTCCACGGCTTTTTCTTCCGCCGCGCGGCCATGCAGCCCTTCATGAATCTCCAGAGGCTCCGCAAGCTGCCTGCCTATGCGCAGAACGGGATTCAGGGAAGTCATGGGCTCCTGGAAAATCATGGAAATGTCGCGTCCGCGTCTGGTCCGCATGGCTTTTTCGTCCAGCTTCAGCAGGTCTTCTCCGTCAAAGAGCAGAGAGCCGGAAGAAATACGTCCCGGACTGGGGAGAAGCCGCATGATGGAAAAGGCCGTCATGCTTTTGCCGGAACCCGATTCGCCTACAAGGCAGAGCGTGCGCCCGGGAAAGATCTGAAAGCTGACGTCCCGCACGACCGGAGTGAGGCCGAAGGAAACGGTAAGATGCTGAACTTCAAGCAGTGGAAGCATGATCGAATCCCGAGGAGAGAGGTGAAAAACGTCTTCGTGCTCCAATGCACGGAAAAAATTCGTTTTGACTATGCCATACCTTGAAAGAACGGGCAAGAGAGCCCTCACATGATTTGACAAGCAGGCGTCGTGAGCATAGCTTATTGAAACCGCATTTCGTATCGGAATCTTCAGGACGGGGTCTTTTTACGACGGCATGTCCGAGAAGTCGGGCGGAATACTTCCTGCATGGTCCTTTGCTCTGAAGCTTCCGATGCGAGGAGATCAACCCTCAGCATTTTAAGGATTTTTTTATGAGCATACCTCTTCGTTCTCTTCCCGTAGGCACCAAGGCGCGCATAGCTTCCGTAAGGGCCGATGGAGAACTGGGTCGCCGCATCCGCGACATGGGACTGGTACCCGGAGCCGAAGTGGAAGTCATAGGCCGCGCTCCGCTGCGCGATCCCGTCGCCCTCCGCCTGCCGGGCTTTACCCTGAGCCTGCGCAACAACGAAGCTGATTTCATTCTGGTGGAGAAGGTGGACTGATGTCTTATTTTCATCATTCCGATGACGGGCGGCCGCGCAGCGACCTGCCCACCCTCGCGCTCGCAGGAAATCCGAACTCGGGGAAAACAACGTCGTTCAACGCCCTTACCGGCGCACGTCAGCATGTGGGCAATTATCCCGGCATCACCGTGGAGCAGAAGGAAGGCATTGCTCACTGCGACGGCGAAGCCATACGCATCATCGACCTTCCCGGGGCGTATTCCCTTACCGCCTATACACAGGAAGAACGTGTGGCGCGTCGCGTCATAGGTGCGGAAAAGCCGCTGGCGGTCATGGCGCTGCTCAACGCCGGTGCCCTGGAGCGCAATCTGTATCTTGCCGTTCAGCTCATGGAAATGGGCGTGCCCGTATCCATAGGTCTGAACATGATGGATGAGGCCCGTGCCATGGGCATGAGCATCAATGTGGCCGAACTTTCTGCACGGCTCGGCGTACCTGTGGTGGAAACCGTGGCCCGTACCGGTGAAGGCCTGCAGGAATATCTGCGCAAGACGCTGGAATACAGCCGCAAGTTTGAAGGACAACCCTGGCATCCTCTCAGCATTTCCTATGGGCCTGATCTCGATCCCGTTCTCAAGCATCTGACGGAATCCCTTGATGAAGAGGGGGTGGGCTGGTCTCCGTATCCCACCCGCTGGCTTGCCCTCAAACTTCTGGAAAACGACGAGGAAATTCTTTCAGAACTCAGCCACGACAAGCCCGAAGTCATGGCGCACGTGAAAGAGCACATCGACGAGGTGGAAGCCCATTTGAAGGCTACCCTCGGAACCAGCGCCGAAGCCATCATTGCCGATTACCGCTACGGCTACATAAGCTCGCTTCTGCGCGGCGTTCTCACAAGACGCGACGACATTGCCCAGCGCATGGATCTTTCCGACAGGGCGGACCATATTCTTACCCATCAGTTCATGGGTCCGCTCATCATGCTCGCCATCATGTACCTCATGTACCGCATCACCTTCACGCTCGGCGAAATACCCATGCAGTGGGTGGAATCGCTCTTTGCCTGGCTGCGGAACCTTGTGGATACCAACATGGCCGACGGCGTGCTGAAATCCATGATAACCTCCGGCATCATCGACGGCGTGGGCGGCGTCATGTGCTTTGTTCCGCTCATTCTGCTCATCTTCATGCAGATAGCCATTCTGGAAGACTCCGGCTACATGGCGCGCATGGCCTACATGCTGGACAGAATTTTCCGCATTTTTGGTCTGCACGGGGCTTCCGTGGTTCCGTATATTCTTGGGGGCGGCATTGCCGGCGGCTGTGCCGTGCCGGGCATCATGGCCGCGCGCACGCTGAGAAGTCCCCGCGAAAAGCTGGCCACGCTGCTTACGGTGCCCTTCATGGCCTGCGGTGCAAAATTGCCTGTTTTCATCGTGTTTTCAGGCGTGTTTTTCCCGGGCAACGAGGCGCTCGTCATGTTCGGACTCACCCTGACGGGCTGGGTCGTAGCCATGCTGGCCGCGCGTTTTCTTCGCTCTTCCTTCATTAAAGGGCCGGCCACTCCATTTGTCATGGAACTTCCTCCCTACCGCATGCCTACGCTTCAGGGCATGGTCATTCATGCGGGTGAACGCACGTGGGAATACCTGAAGAAGGCGGGAACCGTCATTCTTGCCATATCCATTGTGGTGTGGGCGGCCATGGCCTATCCCGGACTGCCCGGAGACAAGGTGCAGGCGCATGAAACCACGCTGGCCGAGCTTCAGCGTCAGCTTGATGCGGCACAGCCCGATTCCGAACTGCATCGTTCCATAGAGGCGGCCATGCACACGGAAGTGGGACGGTTCAACGAGGAAACTCTGCGTCATACCGTGGCCGGACGCATCGGCGCCGCCATGGAACCGGTCACCCGTTATGCGGGCTTCGGCTGGGAGGCCAACGTTTCCCTGCTGGGAGGCCTGGCCGCCAAGGAAGTTATTGTGACCACACTCGGTACGGCCTATTCCATGTACGACGCGGATGAGAGCGTTTCTGGTTCTCTTGCGCAGTTCATTGCCAAAGACAAGAGCTGGACCATTCCTTCCGTGGTGTCCTTCCTTCTGTTTGTGCTTCTGTATGCGCCCTGTTTCGTGAGTCTTGTCACCATACGGACGGAAACTGGTTCCGTGAAATGGGCGTTGTTCAGCTTCGTATTCAATACCTGCGTGGCCATGGTCGTGGCTACTGCGGCTTATCAGATTCTCTCCCGCTGGTAGCAGAGAGGCCATCATGACAGGAAAAGGCGGCTGACTCTCTCAGGGAGTCAGCCGCCTTTTCCTGTCGTCCGGCCTGAGCTGCGCTGTTGCTTAAGCTGACGGCCGGACAATCGTGTGCAGTGTTTTTTAAAGCTGGCTGATGGCGTCGGCCATATCGTCGAGCCAGGGGCTTTTTACGGCTTCAATGGCGCCCTGATCACAGGCGCGGGCAATGGCCGGATCGATGGGCAGCCGGGCTATGTGCTTGATGTCGTACTGCCTGGCAATTTCTTCCAGATGGCTTTCACCGAAAATGGAATGACGCTTGCCGCAGTTCGGGCATTCAAAGTAGGACATGTTTTCCACAATGCCGATGACCGGAATGTTCAGGCCGTCGAGACGGGCCATGTTCACAGCCTTTTCCACGATCATGGAAACGAGTTCCTGAGGAGAGGTGACGATGACTATGCCGTCGATGGGCAGAGACTGATAGACCGTAAGCGGTACGTCGCCGGTTCCCGGAGGCATGTCGACGAACATGTAATCCACGTTGTTCCAGATGACCTCGGACCAGAACTGGGTGACCACGTTGGCAATCACGGGACCGCGCCATACCACGGGATCGGTGTCGTGCTCCAGAAGAAGGTTCATGGAGGCGACATCCACGCCGGTGGCGGAACGAACGGGGTTCAGACCGAGCTGCGTGCCGGACATGCGCTGGGTGAGTCCGAACAGACGGGGAATGGAAGGGCCGGTGATGTCGGCATCAAGCACGGCGGCATGAGAACCGCGGCTCTGCATTTTGGAGGCCAGAAGGCCCGTAACGAGGGATTTGCCGACGCCGCCCTTGCCGCTCACGACGCCGATGACCTTCTTTACGGTGGAGAACTTGTGGAGCTTCACCTTCATATCGACCGGTTCGGTGCGTTCTGCGCAATCCTGGCCGCAGCTGCCGCACTTGTGATCGCAATCGCTCATAATAAGACTTCCTTTGTTGTCCCGGCGTGAGCCGGGTAATGTGCGTTCCTTTCCTATAGTTCTTTCCCCGGTGTCTGACAAGTCGGGGAACGATTTGTTTCTCTGCGGAAGGACGGAGCGGAAAGTCGTTCTGATGAAAAAAGGACGGGAGAAAGGATGAATGCGGAGGGCGGAAAAGAAACAAGTCAGTATGGAAAGATTATGCTGCCGTTTATGTCGGGTTTTTCTTGACGTGTTTTCTTCGAATCGTAATCATGCGGTTGCGGCGGGCATGTCCCGAGTTTCTCGTTTTTGTTGCGGAGAGGGTATGATTCGTTTTGATTTTCATGATGCGGCGGGAAATGTGCATTCCTTTGCAACTTATGCCGAAGCCGAGGCCTTTGCGCTTGCCTCCGGCTATGTGTTCGTGACGAGCCGCAGCGTCATGGAAGGCTCGAAGGCTCGCATTTCCTATTTTGTGACTTCTGCCGACGTGCCTGAGGGCGTGACGAACAGAGACGAGCTTTTTCCCGTGCTGCTGGCCAGATACCCGGAATGGCAGGAGCCCCGCATCATGCCCGTGATGACTGTGGACGAGAACGACTGAGAAATGGCGAGGGGCATTTTTTTTCTGCTCCTGCGGCGCGTTTTTGTCTGAACTCGAATGTTTTGTGAGAGGCGGACAAAACGGGCAGTTCTGCTTTTTTGCGCAAACGGCAAAAAGACGGCGGAACTGCCCGTTGTTTAGACTTCTCAGTTTTTTTCGTGCATGGCCGCTCTTACGGCGCGCACCTTAGCCTCAATGTCCGGCGCTCCCACGAGTTCGGAGACGAGGGCGCAGCACGTTGCGCCGCGCTTTGCCACCTCGGCAATGTTGTGTTCCTTGATGCCGCCTATGGCCACAAAGGGAAGACGAATGTTGGCGACCACCCATTCAAGATAGGAAAAGCCCACGGGAGCGCACACGTCTTCCTTGGTCTGCGTGGCGAAAATGGGGCCTACGCCTATGTAGTCGGCTCCGGTGGCCACGGCGGCGCGGGCCTGCTCCGGACTGTGCGTGGACAGGCCTATGATCTTGTCCGGGCCGAGAAGGCGCCGCACTTCCCTTACGGGCAGATCGTCCTGCCCCACATGAACGCCGTCTGCGTTCACAAGCATGGCTATGTCCACATGATCGTTGATGATGAAGCAGGCATCCGCCTCCTGGGTAAGGCGGCGCAGCAGGCGGCATTCTTCGAGCATGATGCCGGCATGGGCGTGCTTTTCGCGATACTGCAGAATTTTCACGCCGGCATGAAGCAGGGCGCGGGCCTGTTCCTCCACGCTGCGGCCGAGGGTCAGCCGGGAATCGGTAAGCGCATAGATGTCGGTTTCTCCGGGAAGTATGCGGGGCATGACAAATCCTTAAAGTAAATCTTCAATGTTTCCGGTGAGCAGCCATTCCAGAGCCGCATCGGCCTGCATGGCTGCACATTCCATGACGCGGGGAGCCAGAGGCGGCCTGTCGGCCACGTCGGTTTTCATGTCGCCCACGACGACGATGTTTCCCATGCGGCGGCGTTTCATGGCATGACCGCCGAATCCGCCCATGCCCGATCCGCAGATGACGTTTTTTTTCGCAGCCACGGCCGTTGAGGCGAAGAGAGCCTTTGTCCCGGCATTGTCCAGAGCCTCTATCCAGAGCGGAGCCAGGTCGAGCAGCTGAGGAATGTTTTCCCTGTCGAGCCAGAGTCTGCGGGCGTCCACGTCTATGTCGGGGTTCAGGGCAAGAAGCTGTTCTTTGAGGGCGTCCACCTTGGCGCGTCCGAGATGAGCGGGAAAATAGTGCTGCCTGTTGAGGTTGGAAGGTTCCACCACGTCGCCGTCGATGACGATGAGGTGTCCCACACCGGAGCGGGCGAGCATCATGGCCGCGTTGGAACCGAGGCCGCCCGCTCCGGCAATGCCCACGCGGGCGGCCTCAAGCCTGATTCTCTGTTCCGCAGTGAAGCAGCAAAGAGTGCCTTCAAGCATGGCTAGAAGTCGCAGGCTTCCCAGTCCTTGGCCACGGCCTGGTAGCCCAGGGAGGCAAGGTCACGGGTCATTTCCTGTACGGAGCGGTGGTCGGAAATGTCGAACTGACCGGAGTTTTCCGCTTCCACCACGCGTCCGCCCACGGCCGTGGACACACCCGCCGACACGCGGGTGACGCCGATGGGAACGATGTGATTACGCATGTCTGCACTTTCTCTGCTCGACACGGTAATGCTGCAGCGGGGCAGAAAACAGCGCAGAGCGGTGATGTACTGAACGAACTTTCTGTCGTCCACGCCGTGCTTCACTTCAAAGCTGCCTTCATGAGGGCACATTCTCGGCACGGAAAGGCCTATGTCCGTGCCGGGGAAATGCTTTTGCAGCCACCAGGCGTGAAGACCCGTGCAGAAGGCATCCTGAATGAACTCGTCCAGTCCCATGAGCGCCCCTATGCCCACACTGTGCAGGCCTGCCTTGGCCGCTCGGGCGGGCGTGTTGAGCCGCCACAGAAAGTCGTGCTTGGGGCCTGCCGGATGGAGCCATGCGTAAAGTTCGGGATTGTAGGTTTCCTGAAACATGGTCATGCTGTCCACGCCGTTTTCCATGAGCATGCGGTACTCATCCAGCGTAAGGGAATACACTTCCACGCCCACGGATGCGAAACGCGGCTTGATGCGCTTTGCCACGTCCGCAATGTAGCGCGGCGAGGCGATGTGGCGGGCGTCTCCCGTGAGCAGAAGAATGTGGCTTATGCCCGCGTCGGCCAGGGCGAAGGCTTCGGCCGCGGCTTCGTCCACGGTGAGGTGACGGCGCTTTTGATGGTTGTCGGCGTTGAAGCCGCAGTAGCGGCAGTGATTGGTGCAGATGTCGGAAACGTAGAGCGGAGAGAAGATGTTTACCGCGCGTCCGAAGAAGCGGAGCGTGATTTCCCGGGAACGACGGGCCATCTGCTCCAGAAAGGGCTCTGCGGCAGGGGAGAGCAGGGCCATGAAGTCTTCGGGACGCAGTACATCCTTTTCCAGAGCGGCGAGAACGTCGTGTTCCGTGGCCTTTGCGGCCAGAGCGGCGCGGCGTTCCCGGGGCCACTCGGCCAGATATTCGTCGAAATGCGCCTCTCCCGGCGCGAAGGAATCAGCCAGAACGGGAGTATCCATAAACTTGTGCCTTTGTGATGCAATGTACGGGAATCTCGAGAGAAGTCCCGCTTTTCCGGACCAGGCCGCAAGGCTCCTGCCGGAAGGAATGGGCCGCCTCACAGGTCTGATCAAAGGGCCTTTTTCGGCGGAGCGGCACGCGTGCGGCCGTGCCTTCCGGGGAAGTGCACGGCGTACCCGTTGGAAAGCGGGCATGGCGGCCGAGCATGATAAGCATATGAAATCGTGCGGCGTTTTTTCGCCTGGGAGCAGGCGGGAGCCGCTGCACGGACTCAGCGCAGAAATCCCGTGAGGGGAGAAGAAGCCACGGCTCCTCCGCTGTGCACGGCGCCCGCACCGGCAAGGTACGCGGCCCGTCCGGCTTCCACGGCGCGGCGGAAGGCGGACGCCATGGTCACGGGATCGTCGGAAGAGGCGATGCCGGTATTCACGAGGCAGGCGGCCGCGCCCATTTCCATGGCTTCGCAGGCCTGGGAGGGGCGTCCTATGCCTGCGTCCACCACGATGGGCAGATCGATTTCCTCAATGAGTATGCCTATCATTTCCCTGGTGCGCAGACCGCGGTTTGTTCCTATGGGAGCGCCGAGGGGCATGACGGCCGCAGCGCCGGCGTTCACGCAGGCGCGGGCCACATAGAGGTCGGGGTTGATGTAGGGCAGAACGGTGAAGCCTTCCTTCGCCAGAATTTCCGTGGCCTTTGCGGTTTCGTAGCCGTCGGGAAGAAGATGGCGGGTGTCGGATATGACTTCAATTTTTATCCAGTTGCCGCAGCCGGCGGCGCGGGCCAGACGGGCGAGACGTACGGCTTCTTCGGCGTTGCGTGCGCCGGAGGTGTTGGGGAGCAGGCGCATGGAGTGGGGAATGTGCCCCATGACCCCCGTGCCGCCCTTGTCCACGCGGCGCATGGCCACGGTGATGACCTCGGCGGCGCTGGCCTCGCACACGGCCGGAATGAGGGCATCGTCGCTGTATTTTCCGGTGCCGATGAAGAGACGGCTGTTGAGTTCAACGCCGCCGATGACAAGCTTGTCGGACTGCTGCATATTAACCTCCTCCCACAAATTGCAGGAGCTCCAGGCTGTCGCCCGGGTTGAGACGCACGGCAGCGAAGTTGTCTCTGGCAACGATGTCGCGATTGAGCTCGGCGACGACGACGCCGGGGTCGAGACCGCGTCCGATGATGAAGTCGAGCAGGGTAAGGCCTTCGGTGATTTCTTCTGTTTCGCCGTTGACGGTGATGCGCATGGAAACCTCGCTGGGATGAAAAAAAACGTCCACCAAAGGGGTGGACGTGAGGTTTCTTGCACGGAAACCAAGCTTCCCTTCGGCAGTGCTGGCTGCATCAGGTTCCAAGGGTCAGAGGCATTATCCTCTTTCTCAGCCGTAAGGCTCCCCCAGCTGGTGAACGTGTTGTTTTTAAACCCGGTGATGCTTTTTGGCAAGAAAAAACTCGAACAGCGGTCTCGGACAGGACTGATGAACGTTGCGTGAGCGCAGGCACCAGTACAGGGGAACCATCCACAGGTACAGGGCAAAGGGAATGATGACGGCTCCCTGCTGAAGGGTGAGGCTGCACATGGAGAAGGCGATGCTCCACGGCAGCACGGCGGAGAGAAGCACCACGCTGTTTTCCAGATACATGGCCATTTCCCGGCGGTTGTGCTGGGCATGGGCGCAGAGCTGGCGGGTGAGAATGATGGAAAGCGTCTGATTGCAGGAAAGCCCCGTGGTGAGCAGGCCCACGAGAGTCGTGGCGCGAAAGGCTCCCACGCGTTCAGCCAGGCGTTCCACCATGTGCTCGAAGCTGTCCAGCAGGCCCGATTTTTCAAACAGGGCGGAGTAGGAGGAGGATATGGCCACAATGGCGGCCACGTTGGCCATGGAAATGATGCCGCCTCCCCTGAGCATGGCTATGTCGGCGAGTGGCGGATGATAGCCGAGCAGCATGGTGGAGAAAAGGGTTGCGAGAGGGCAGCCTTGAAAGACGACGGCTGCGCCGCTGGCCAGAAGAATGCTTGTGGTCATGGCAATTTTTACGTCTATGCGAAGCAGGCCGAAAACGAGAATGACCACGGCCGGGAGCAGAACCCATGTGTTGAACGTGAAGTTGGCCCTCAGGGCATCGGTGGCTCCTTCGGGCATGACGTGTTCGGGACCAAGCAGAGAAAGAAGCGCATAGCCCGCGCAGGTGAGCAGAAAGGGCGCGGCCCCGTTTCGGAGCATCCTCTTGAAGTTGCCGTAAATGTCGGTGTGGGTGAGCGCACATACGAGCGCCGCACTGGAAGACATGGGTGAGCAGCGGTCGCCCACATATACGCCGCTCAGTATGGCTCCGCCCACGAGCACTTCGTTGAAGCCCGCCGTATGCGCCATGAGCATGCACACCACGCCGAGCGTGCTCACGGTGCCGAAGGCCGTGCCTATGAGCGTGCTCAGAGTGGCGCAGAGCAGAAAGCTCCAGAGCACGAAGAAGGTGGGATTGATGAGCGAGAGCGCCCAGTCGATGAGCATGGGAATGGTGCCGCTTATGCGCCATACCCCGGTAAGCATGCCTATGAGCGTGAATATGGTGAGAATGTTGGCTATGCGTCTTACGCCTCGAAGAAGCAGACGCACGATTTCGGAAAAGGGAATGCCGGTGCTGCGGGCGTGAGCGCTGAAGCAGACGACGCCGAACCCGAGGGCCCAGAGCAGGGAAAGCCCGGCGACGAGGCAGAGAAGAAGCCCGGCGACGAAAAGGCCGAGCGTGACGATCTGGCCGCGAGTGACGCGGCTTGCGGAAGGGGAAAAAGACATGGCGATATCCGGGACAGCGCGGAAAATCAGACGAAATCGTCCGGCAGGGCCACTACGGCAAGACCGTTTTCATCGGCAAGGCGCAAGGCTTCCTCTCGGTCGAAGAACAGGGTTTTGCCCTCCTGAATGGCCAGCGCGGCGTAGCGGTGTTCTACCAGATTGCGTATGGTGGCAAGGCCTACGGAAGGAAGATCGACGCGTTCATCCTGGCCCGGCTTCACCATCTTGATGGCGACGCAGCCGTCGCCTCCAAGTTCGGCTCCGCGCCGTATGGTGGCGTCCGTGCCTTCCAGACACTCCACGGCCATGACCATGCCCTCGCGCACGATGAGGCACTGGCCGATGTCGAAGGCTCCCATGCTGCGGGCGATGGGCCAGCCGTAGCGGATGTCCTTCCATTCATCTTCCGTGGGAGAGCGCCGGGTGAGCGTTCCGCCGGGAGCCCGAAGGCCCGGGGCAAGGTCGGCAGAGGCCACTATGTGTATGCCGTCCTTTTCTATGTCGGCCATAATGGCGCGCAGGAGCGCGTCGTCGCCTTTTTTCTTCAGAGAGAAGAGCAGCTTGGCGGCGCGCCAGTCGGGGCGGAATTCCAGAGCCTTGGGCTTGCTGATGGAGCCGGCCATGCAGACGCGCGACACGCCGTGTTCCTTGAAAAAGCCGACCATGCGGCCGAGCTGCCCCAGGTGGAGCAGTTCGAACACGTCGGCGAAGTCGGCGGTGGCGGGATCGGTATGCCCCTGAAAACCGCAGATGACTACTCCGAGTCCGGCGGCGCGGGCCTGCTGCGCCACAAGACGGGGAAACTGTCCGCCGCCAGCGATGATGCCGATATTTTCTGCCATGGAAACTCCGAATGTAAAAAAAATCGGAAGCAGTATAAGCCTATCCTTTTCGCTCTGCAACAGCGTTTTTGCCTTCCGCGTTTGCGGTTTTCGAACGGATTCTCGTCGATTCTTCCGCCTCTGCCATATCGACGCTTGCCCTCCGGGCGTTATCCTTGTATAAATGGAGCCTTCCAGAGAGTGTCCGGGACCCGGCGCCGATGTTTTTCGGGGCGGATCTTCGGATTTGTTGCGGCCTTTTGTGAAAAGGCCCGCACATGACGGGCCGGCGTGCCGGCCAGAAAGGTTTTGCCATGAATATCGCTCACAAGATTATCAGCGCCCACCTGGTGGAAGGGGAGATGATTCCCGGCAGGGAAATAGGGCTTCGTGTGGATCAGACGCTTACGCAGGATGCCACGGGCACCATGGCCTGGCTTCAGTTCGAAGCCCTGGGCCTGCCCTCCGTACGTACCGAGCTTTCGGTGAGCTACGTCGATCACAATACCCTTCAAATGGGCTTCCGCAATCCCGACGATCATCGTTTCCTGCGCACTTCGGCGCAGCATTTCGGTGCGGTGTATTCCGCTCCCGGCAGCGGCATCTGCCATCAGCTTCATCTGGAGAACTTCGCAAGGCCCGGCCGGGTGCTTCTCGGTTCCGACAGCCATACCCCCAATGCGGGCGGTATGGGCTGTCTTGCCATGGGGGCGGGCGGCCTTTCCGTGGCCCTCGCCATGGCCGGAGAACCCTACAGCATTCCCATGCCCAAGGTCGTCAAGGTGTGGCTCACCGGTCGCCTTACCGGATGGGCTCAGGCCAAGGACGTCATTTTGCACATGCTCTCCCGCCTGAGCGTCAAGGGCGGCGTGGGACGTATTTTCGAATACTGCGGCCCCGGTGTGAGTACGCTTTCCGTGCCGGAACGTGCCACCATCACCAACATGGGCGCGGAACTGGGCGCTACGGGTTCTCTTTTCCCCTCCGATGAACGTACCCGCGAATTTTTGAAGCAGATGGGACGCGAACAGGACTGGGAACCTCTTTTTGCCGATGAAAACGCGCAGTACGACGAAGAAATGGAAGTGGATCTTTCCTCCATCGTGCCGCTGGTTGCCCGTCCGCACATGCCTGACAACGTGGTGCCCGTGGCGGAACTGGCAGGCCTGCACGTCGATCAGGTGGCCATGGGGTCCTGCACCAACTCTTCCTACGCCGACCTGCATCTTGTGGCCGAGACTCTGCACGGCCGTCGCGTCTGCCCTGAAACCGATACCTGCATGGCTCCCGGTTCCCGTCAGGTACTGGCCATGCTTACCGAGGAAGGGTCGTTGGCTTCGCTGCTTGAAAGCGGCGTGAGACTTCTGGAATGTGCCTGCGGACCGTGCATCGGCATGGGCAGCTCTCCCGTATCCGGCGGCGTTTCCGTGCGCACCTTCAACCGTAACTTCGAAGGCCGCAGCGGCACCCGCGACGCTCAGGTTTATCTGGTCAGCCCCGTTACGGCAGCCCAGTGTGCCCTGAACGGCTGCTTCACCGATCCCGCAACCTGGGGCGAGGCTCCCGAACATCCCGATTTTCCGACTCACGTGCCGAGCGGACGCAGACATTTTCTGTTCCCCGCCGCCACGGAAGAGGAACGTGCCAAGGTAGAAATTCTGCGCGGCCCCAATATTGTGGCTCTGGAAACCTTTGAAGCTCTTCCCGACAGACTTTCCGGCGAAGTCACGCTCAAGGTGGGCGACGGCATCACCACCGATCACATCATGCCCGCCGGAGCGGAAATCACCGCATTGCGCTCCAACGTGCCCGCCATTGCGCGCTATGTGTTCAGCCGTACCGATGCGAACTTCGTGAAGCGTCAGGACAAGGTGAAGGCCGAAGGACTTGCGGGCATCATTGTTGCCGGAGAAAACTACGGCCAGGGTTCCAGCCGCGAGCATGCGGCCCTTGCCCCGCGTCATCTCGGCGTGCGCGCCGTGGTTGCCAAGTCTTTTGCCCGCATCCACAGGGCCAATCTCATCAACTTCGGCATTCTCCCTCTTATTTTCGTGGACGGTGCGGATTACGACCGCATGACGCTCGGTTCTTCCGTGAGCCTCGACGTTTCGTCCATGACGGCCGGTGGAGAAGCCGTGCTGAACGTGGAAGGCACAGGAGAGGTGCGCGTTCGCAATGACCTTTCCGAAAAGGAATGGGCCGTGCTCAGAGCCGGCGGCCTTCTCAACGCCGTGCGCGCCCGTCGCGCCTGACAGAAAAAAAGACATTCGGGCCGTCCGCGGCTCCGGGAACAACAATAACAACAGCAAGGAGTCGTCATGCTGGACGGCATCAGAGCCAACGCCCAATCCTGGGGCGTAAAACTGGCTTTCGGCATCATCATCGTGGTCTTCGTCTTCTGGGGCATCGGTTCCTATACCGGCCCCAAGGGACTCGTGGCCTCCGTCAACGGCAAGAACATCACGGAAGTGGAGTTCCAGCGCGCCTATGCGGCCATGGAAGACAATGTACGTCGCTCCATTCCCAACATTACCTCGGAAATGCTGAAGAGCTTCCAGCTGGAGCAGCGCGTGCTCCAGTCGCTCATGCAGGAAAAGCTCATCGAGGATGAGGCGGAACGCGCAGGGCTGACCGTGAGTCCCTACGAACTGCGTGCGCTTCTGGCTCAGCTTCCTTATTTCCAGAAGGACGGCAAGTTTGATCCGGAAGTGTACAAGGAAGTGCTGAGCAGAAACCACATTACTCCCAAGCAGTTCGAGACCGATCAGGCCAAGTCCATGCTTCCCGGCAAGCTTCAGCGTCTTGTAACCGCCGGAGCCTACGTGGATACTGCCGCGGTGAAGGCCATTTTTGATTATGCCGCCGAGCGCCGCCGCGTGGATTATATTCTGTTCCCCGCGTCCGCTCACATGGACAAGGCTGCGCCTTCCGAGGAGGAGGTCGCCAAAACCTATGAAGCCCAGAGCGCCAGCTTCACTGTTCCCCCCAGCGTGAACGTGGAGTTCGTTCGCCTCGATCCCGCCGTCATGGGTGATCCTTCCCTTATTAAGGAAGATGAACTGCGCGCCGCTTATGATGCTCGTCTTGCCCAGTACACCGAAGAAGAAAAAATTCATGCCCGTCACATTCTCATCCGTGTTGCTCCCAATGCACCGGAGTCCGAGGTGAAGAAGGCCGAAGAGGAAATCAAGGCACTGGAATCTCGCATCCGCGGAGGCGAGGACTTTGCCGAAGTGGCCAAGAGCGGCCAGGACGGCACCGCAGGCCAGGGCGGAGATCTCGGCTGGTTTACCGCCGGTCAGATGGTCCCCGAGTTTTCCAAGGCTGCTTTTGCCCTGAAGGACGGTGAAGTTTCCGCCCCCGTGCGTACCCAGTTCGGCTTCCACCTTATTAAAAAGGAAGGTCATCAGGACGCCGTGACTCACAGCTTCGACGAAGTGAAGGATTCTCTGCGTACCGAACTCGCTACCGAAGCCGCAAGTCACGGGCTGGAAGAAAAGGCCGACGCCGTTCTGGCGCAGGCTCTTGCCGGAAAGAGCATGGAAGAGGCCGCAAAGGCCGCTTCCGTTGCAGCCGTGAAGGCCGAGAGCACCGGCCTTATTTCCGCTGAGGAACTGGCCCAGAAGCTCGACATCCGCGATTCCGACGTGCAGACCATTCTTGCCGCAGCTTCGGGAACCGTGCTGGATTCCGCCGTGCCCTCCGGCAATGCGCTGCTGGTGGTGAAGGTGGCGGAAAGCAGACCTCAGAGCGTGAAGCCTCTTGAAGAAGTTCGTCCGCTCATCGTGGAGTTCCTCACCAAGCAGAAGGCTGCGGAAATGGCCATGGACGACGCCCGCAAGGCTCGTGCAGCCTTCCAGAACGGTAAGCCTGTCGAAGGTGCACAGATCAAGACTTCCGAACCTTTCGGCCGCGACGGCAACATTGCCGATCTTATTGCGGATCCTGCGCTTGCTCAGGCTGCCTTTGCCGTTCCCGAAGTCAGCGATGCATGGCTCAATGAGCCCTATCGCGTGCAGGACGGAGCGGTGCTTGTCCGAGTGTCCGCCATTGAGGCTCCTTCCGAAGAGGAATGGAAAAATGCCGAGGCCGACATGCAGAATCGCCTTGTCATGGACAGAGCCAACATGATTTATCAGATCTATCTCACGCAGCTCAGTTCTCAGGCAAAAGTGAAAATGTACAATTCACCGCTGCTTGCCAACACGTCCAATTAGAGCAGAGGGCCGGAACGAAAAAAATACGTTCCGGCCCTTTTGCTTTTTTGACTGCGGAGGCGTATGGTGAAAGAAGGTGTCCGTATGCGGAAAAAACTGTTCTGCGGATGCAGAGTGAGCCGACAGATAATCATTCGCCGCACCGGAAAGAGAGGTCGTCTTTGAACGCTCTCTCTTGACATTATTTCTGTTTTGGAAGTAACGTAATTCTGCTTATGCCTCTGCAGCGTGAGCGTTGGTTTCGTGTAAAGACCAGGAGGAGGTCACCCTATGAAAAAGCTGCTGACGTTCGGCTCCGCCGCTCTGATAGTCGCCGCTTTGGCTCTGCCGGCCGGCGCCGCGCAGTTCGCACATATCCCTGC
>CALUPL010000071.1 GCA_944322635.1 uncultured Mailhella sp. | reverse complement strand
CCACCATTTCCAACGGCCGCATGGACCAGTACTTCTATCCCTACTACAAGCAGGACATGGAAGCCGGCGTGCTCACCGAAGAAAAGGCCATGGAACTTCTGGAATGCATGTGGGTCGGCATGGCCGAGTTCATCGACATGTACATTTCTCCTCAGGGCGGCGCCTTCAACGAAGGTTACGCGCACTGGGAAGCCGTGACCATCGGAGGACAGACCCCCGACGGCCGCGACGCCACCAACGAACTTACCCACCTCTTCCTCCGCTCCAAGAGAGAGTTCCCCCTGCACTACCCGGACCTCGCCGCCCGCGTGCATGCTCTTTCTCCTGAAGAATACCTCTGGGACGTGGCCGAAACCATCAAGTACGGCTCCGGCTTCCCCAAGCTGTGCAACGACGAAGAAGTTGTGCCGCTGTACGTCTCCAAGGGCGCTACCTTTGAAGAGGCTCTGGACTATGCCGTGTCCGGCTGCACCGAGTGCCGCATGCCCAACCGCGATACCTACACTTCCGGCGGTGCGTACATCAACTTCGCCGCGGCTCTGGAAATGTCTCTCCGCAGAGGCAAGATGAAGAAGTACGGCGACGAGCAGCTCGGCATCGAGACTCCCGATCCCCGTACCTTCAAGACCTGGGATGAAATGTGGGAAGCCTACAAGGAGCAGCATCTGCTGCTTCTGCGCACCGCCTTCATCCAGCAGTACATCGTTACCAAGGTTCGCGCCGAGCACTTCGCCCAGCCCATGGGCTCCGCCATGCACGATCTGTGCATGAAGTACTGCCTCGACCTGCATACCCGCCTGATCCCCGAAGGCATCAACCTGGGTTACTTCGAATTCATGGGCTTCGGTACGGTCATCGACTCCCTGGTGGCCATCAAGAAGCTGGTGTTTGAAGAAAAGCGCCTCACCATGGATCAGCTCATGGAAGCCATCGACCATGACTACCAGGGCTACGAAGCCATCCAGCAGCTCGTGAAGAGCTGCCCCTGCTACGGCAACAACGATCCTTATGCCGACGTCATCGGCCGTGAGCTCGACCGCATTTCCGTGGAGTTCTCCAAGAAGTACTCCGAAGAAATGGGCATCTTCAACGACCTGCGCTATGTGCCCTTCACCTCTCACGTTCCGTTCGGCAAGGTGGTCGGCGCCACGCCCAACGGCCGTGTGGACTGGTTCCCGCTTTCCGACGGTTCCTCCGCTTCTCATGGTGCGGACGTGAACGGCCCCACCGCCATTCTCATGTCCAACTACATGACCAAGAACTACGGCCGTCGCGAACGTGCCGCCCGCCTCTTGAACATCAAGTTCACTCCCAAGACCGTGGAAGGCGACGCCGGTACCGAAAAGCTCATCCAGTTCATCCGTACCTGGTGCGACCTCAAGCTGTGGCACATCCAGTTCAACGTGCTCAACCAGGAAACGCTTATCGCGGCTCAGAAGGATCCTCAGAAGTACCGCAACCTCATCGTCCGTGTGGCCGGTTACAGCGCTTACTTCGTCGATCTGTCGCCCGATCTGCAGAATGACCTGATCGCTCGTGCCGATCACGACGATCTTTAGTAGACAAGGGGCATGATGCCCCGCCGGCTTCTCCTCCTTGCCGGGGAGGAGCCGGTTTTTATTTGGAGCGGTTTTGCCGAAGCGTCGGTTCTGCGAAGATCTGTCCGGCTCTCCGGAGGAAAGCGCTCTGTCGGAAATCGTCCGGCCCGGGCCGGGTATCTTTCGGGCACGGACGTCCCGTGCAGGGCGAAACCGCCTTTTAGCAGCCGTACACGAGGTTATCATGAGTACGTTTGAGGACAGGAAAATCACCGGCGTGGTGTTCAATATTCAGAAATATTCCGTTCACGACGGTCCGGGCATTCGCACCATAGTGTTCACCAAGGGCTGTCCTCTGGCCTGCCGCTGGTGCAGCAATCCCGAATCGCAGAAGCCGCAGCCGCAGATGGCCTTCAATCCCGGCCGCTGCATTTCTCCGACCAAATGCAACTTCTGTATTCCGGTCTGTCCCTACGGCTCCATCCGTGCGGAAAACGGGGCTCTCAACATCGACTGCACGCACTGCTCAGAGTGTGAGACCCTCGCCTGTGCCAAGGCCTGTCCTGCGCAGAGCCTGATCATCTACGGTCAGGAACGCACCGTGGAGGACGTGCTCGGCGTGGTTACTCAGGATGCGCTGTTTTATTCCCGTTCCGGCGGCGGCATGACCATTTCCGGAGGTGAGCCGCTGTTTCAGAAGAAGTTTGCGCTCGCGCTTCTCCGGGAAGCCCGCAGACGCCGCATAAAAACGGCCATTGAAACCTGCGGCTGCGTTCCGTGGGAAACGCTGGAAGAGGCCGCTCCCCAGCTCAACAATGTTCTTTTCGACGTCAAGCATACCGATACCGAAAAGCACAAGTGGGCCACGGGCGTGGGCAATGAGCTCATTCTTTCCAATCTGAAGAGGCTTCTGGAAAATTTCCCCGACAAGCCCGTACTGGTGCGCACGCCCGTCATTCCGGGGTTTAACGACGATGACGACACGGCCCGTTCCATAGGGCGTCTTCTCAAGGGCTACGCGAACGTTTCCTATGAGGCACTTCCGTATCACCGTCTGGGGACGCAGAAATACATGTTTCTTGCCCGGGAATATCCCATGGGAGACGTTTCCCTTCCCGCCGGGGTCGCCGAGCGGGTACAGGCCATTGTGGATGAGGAACGCGGCGCAAAGTAGCGACCCGGTTTTTTACGAGTGATCCTTCAACCAGGGAGGACTGGTAATGAAGATTATCGACTTTCGATTCCGGCCTCATACCGAGGCCATACTTAACGGCATCAAGAACAGCACCATGTTCAAGGCCAGCTGCGAAGCCAGCGGCTTTGACAAATGGCAGCCTCAGACACTCGATCAGATTGTGGCCGATCTCAAGGCCCGCGGCGTGACTCGCTGCGTCATCACCGGCCGCAACTGCCAGACCACCTACGGTTTCCCCGACAACAACGGCAGCGTGCTGGAATTCTGCCGCGCCTATCCCGACATGTTCCTCGGTTTTTGGGGCATTGATCCCCACAAGGGCATGGATGCCGTGCGAGAAGTGGAAAAGGTGGTGAAGGAATACGGCATGAAGGGCATCGCCACCGATCCCTACCTTGCCCACATCAGCCCCTGCGAGGCCCGCTACTATCCCATTTACACCAAGTGCTGCGAGCTGAACGTGCCGGTGTTCAGCACCATGGCTCCGCCGCCTCAGGTTCCCGGCGCGGTGATGACCTACACCGATCCGCGTGATGTCGATGTGGTGGCCCGCGACTTCCCCGAACTCAAGATAGTCATGAGTCACGGCGGCTATCCGTACGTACATGAAGCCATTTACGCCTGCTATCGCAACAAGAACGTGTACATGGACATCTCGGAATACGAAGTGGCTCCCATGTGCGAGACCTATCTCAGTGCCATGAAGTCCATGATTGCCGACAAGGTCGTGTTTGCGAGCGCCCATCCTTTTGTGGAGCAGGGCGAATGCCTGGCCAACTATGCCGCCATGGATCTGCCCGACGACGTGCGTGAGAAGATCATGTACAAAAACGCCTGCCGGGTTCTGGAACTTCCCGAATAAGACCCGATTGTCTGCCGTCATGGAGACTCGGTGAAAAAGGGTCGCCGCGACGCTGCGGTGACCCTTTTTCGTTATGAGTCCGGCGGAGGCTTCAGGGCAACTGGTTGAGGGAAAAATGAATTTATTGCAGAATGTTCGGACAGGCAGAACTTTTTATCCTCATGTCGGGTTGTTCATGGATTCCATGCTTCTTGAATATATGGAACAGGCTTTTGATGTGTTTCAGGACGGCATCTGGATAAGCGATGCGGATTCCACGTGCCTTTTCGTCAATAAAAAATATGAGGAGCTGAGCGGCTTTTCCAAAAAGTGGATGATCGGGCGCAAGGCTACCAGCATTGTGGCGGAAGGCGTGTTCGACGTCGCCGTCAATCCCGAGGTCATCAGCAGCGGAAGGCCCGTTTCCAAGATTCAGACTCTGTCCAACGGGCGTCACCTGTCTCTGGACGGGTTCCCCATTCTGGACAAGGACGGCAAGGTGGTCATGTGCATCACCTTCATCCGCGACATCAGCACCATAGTGAATCTGGAAAACAAGCTGGCACATCAGCGGGATCTTTTGAATACGCTGGTCCGCCTCAACAACAGCTCCGGTCTCCAGACCGTTGAGGACGGGAGCAACTTCATTTTCAGTTCCGCCATGGAGTCTTTTCTTGCCAAGACCCGCATCATGGCGCAGACGGACATATCCATTCTTCTTCTCGGGGAAACCGGTGTGGGCAAGGACGTCATGGCCCAGCGCATACACGCCATGAGCCGCAGGGCGGACAAGCCGTTCATCAAGGTGGACTGCGGCAGCATTTCTCCCAACCTCATAGAATCGGAGCTGTTCGGCTACATAGGCGGGGCCTTTTCCGGAGCGAGTCGCGGAGGCCGTATCGGACTTATCGAGGCTGCGGCCGGAGGTACCGTGTTTTTCGACGAGATCGGCGAACTGCCGCTGCCGCTTCAGACAAGGCTTCTTCGTTTTCTGCAGGACGGCGTCATTGTCAGGGTGGGCGCGAATACGCCGAAGAATGTGGATGTGCGCGTCATTGCCGCCACAAACAAGGATCTGGAAAAGGCCGTGGCCCGGGGCGAATTCCGCAGTGATCTCTATTACCGCCTGAAGATTGCCGTGCTGAACATTCCTCCTCTGCGTAAGAGAAGGGATGACATCATGCCTCTGGCCAATTTTTTCCTGAAGTATTTTTCCAAAAAGTACAACAGACCCGTCACCATGGGTGACGATGTGGAGCCGCTTCTGCTTTCCTACGACTGGCCGGGCAACGTTCGGGAGCTCAAGAGCATGATGCAGGAGGCCGTTGTCACCTGCCCGAAAAACGTGGTGAGAGCGTATCATCTGCCCATCAGCGCCTCGTCGCTTCCGAGAGATCCGTCGCCGTCGGATGCGGAGTTCGATTTCGAGGGCAAGGACTATCACGACATCATGCGGGAAATGGAGTGCCGGATGCTGCGTGCGGCCATAGCGCGTTTTTCCGGCAATATGACGGCAGCCTCAAAAATGCTCCGTATGGACAGAAGCACCATGTTCCGCAAGATAAAGGATTTGGAGAAACACGGCTTGAAGGTTCTGTGATCTCAAGAATGCTCTGATTTCTTTTTCGGTGCGGCAAGCGTGAGGCATATGCCTCCCAGAATGGGAACGGCGCACAGTACCAGGCGCAGAGTGACGGGTTCGTTGAGCAGCAGGGCGGCAAGAGCCGCGGTAATGAGCGGAACGCTGAGCTGTATGATGGATGAACCCGTAAGACTGTAGCGCGGTACGATGACATACCACAGTACATAGCCCGGGGCTGAGGCCACGGCACCGGCCCCTATGGCGCAGGCCCAGGCGACGGGATGCGCGGGGCCTTCCAGCATTGCGGCGGCAAGAGCCGTGATGATGCCTGCCACGGCGCAGCGGAAAAAGTTGCCTGCCGTGGCCAGAGAGGCGGAAGCGGCGCCTCGGCCGCATATGCTGTAGCCGCCCCAGGCAAGGCCCGAGACGACCATGAGCAGCGAACCTGTCAGAGGCGGGGCCGTGAGTCCGGGAGAAAGCAGGGCTATGAGTCCGCCAAAGGCTGCGGCAAGGCCTGCCCATTGCAGCCGCGAGAGGCGTATGCCGTGCGCAACTCCCCAGCCCACCATGCCGAACTGAACGGAAATGTTGATGATGAGCGTACCGGCTGCGGAGGGCATGGTCATGTAGGCGAGAGAAAAGCAGATCATGTACAGAAAGAGGAACAGAGAACCGGTCCAGGAACTTTCCTTCCATGCCTGTTTCCATACGGAACCTCGGCCGGGTACGCCGCGGACCACATGAAAGGCGCACAGAAGCGCCAGCATGACGGCCGCGGACAGGCCGCGTGCGGCGGTGTAGTGGAAAGGTTCCATGCCCCACATGACCAGCGCCGCCCGGCACAGGATGGAGTTCAGGGCAAACAGCGTCAGACAAAAGGCGGTGGCAAGAAGAAGTCGCATGGATTTTCTCTTTGGGGCTTGGGGTTCTTCGTGCGTGCCTGCATGTTTCATGCCAGAGTGCGCATGTTGCTGAGGTGAAGATTTTATTATGAATATCGACATGTTGAAGAATATGCCGGTATAGCCGGTTGCCGGAAACAGTAAAGTTTTGCGTCATATTTCGCAACGGTATGCGACATGGCATAGGCATGACCGCATACAAAGAGGAAAAGCGGGACGTGTCGTCATGCGCAAAAGAAAAAACTGCCGGTCCGGTCAGGGGAAAAAGGTATGACGATTTTTCTCGCCGTAAGTTTTGTAGTCGTTGGTTTTCTCTGCGGGGCCACCAGCATCGGCGGCATACTTCTCATTCCGGCCATACAGTACGGCACGGGAATGTCGCTCTCTCTGTCTTCGGGCACGGCGCTGTGCAGCTTTTTCTTTACTGCGGCCGTAGGCACGTTTCTGCACTGGCGGCGGGGAAATCTGAAAAGGAATATCGTCGTTCCCCAGTGCATCGGTGCGCTGCTGTTCAGCTGTTTCGGAGCGCTGACCAAGCACGTTGTGGGCGACGTTGCGCTCGGTGCCATTCTTGCCGTGCTCATCATCATTTCCGGCGTTGCCGCCCTGCGCCAGCCCCATCCTTTAAGCAGCATGTCAACAGAGCGCGGGCGCTTTCGGTATCTTCTGTTTGTGGGATCCTTCGTGGGGTTCATGGCCGGGCTTACCGGCATGGGAGGACCGGTGCTTTCCGTGCCCATGATGATAGTCATGGGATTTTTGCCCATGGCTACGGTGGCGGCTGCTCAGCCCTTCCAGATGTTCGCCTGCCTTTCCGGCAGCGTGGGCAACATCATCATCGATCAGATCAACTGGCACGTGGCACTGCTTTCCGTCGTTCTGCAGAGCGTCGGAGTGTGGGCGGGCATACGGGCGGCCGCACACCTGAACACTGCACTTCTCAAGAAGGCCATAGCATTCCTGTGCGTGTTCACGGGAGTGTTCATGCTGTTGCGCTGAAGGCTCATGTGTTGTTTGCGTCCCGCCGGAGTCTGGCTCGGTGAAAGATTTTCGTCATGAGCGTGAAGGCTGGGAAGAATGTTCGGAACAAACAGTGAAGGACCGGTCGAACGTCGTTCGAGCCGGTCCTTCCTTGTCTGCGTTGTATGGCGTTATTCTCCGAGCGCCTTGTGATAGGCCTCGAGTGCGGCCTCAAGGTAGGCTCCCGACGGTTTTTCGGGCAGGCTCCAGGCCAGAGCGTGCAGACCGGCGGCAAGGTCGCCCCAGTCTATCCAGCCCATATGCGCCAGGCGAAGCACTTTGTCTTTGAGATCGCCCTGTCCGGCGGTAAGAATGACGCCGCATTCCTTGAAGGCCTTCGCCACAACGGGGCCGGCGGGCATGTCGTCGGGCATGCGCACGCTGGTCAGCCCCCAGGTATAGCGTCCCTCTTCCTTCACGAAGAGTTCCATGCCCATGGCGGCAAGGCCGGTTCTCGCCATCTGCGTGAGAGCCCACTGCTTTTTGAACACGTTGTCCATGCCCATTTCCTTCAGCATGGTGAGCGCTTCATGCAGGCCTACGAGCAGGCTGATGGGCGAGGTGTAGTGCGTCTGATTTTTTTCGCAGCTTGCACGTTCCGCCGTAAGATCGAAGTAATAGCACTGCGGGCGGATTTCGGAGGCTCTTTTCCAGGCTCTGGGAGAAAGAGCCACGAAGGCCAGTCCGGGAGGAAGCATGAGTCCCTTCTGGGAGCCGGTGATGAGGCAGTCTATGCCCCATTCATCCATGAGCACGGGCGAGATGGATACGGCGGAAATGCCGTCGGCCACGAGAAGCACGTCGCGTTCGCGGGTAATGGCGGCCACTTCCTGAACGGGATGCAGCACGCCTGTTGACGTTTCGGAAATCTGCATGAACACGCCGCGTATGGCGGGGTCGCTGTCCAGTATGGCGCGGATTTCCCTGGGATCGAAGGATGTGCCCGGCTCCTTGCGGAGCACGACGGGGTCAAGGCCGCGCATGGTTGCAATATCGACCCAGCGGTTGCCGAAGTATCCGGCGGTTGCCACGAGCACCTTTTCTCCGGGGGCGAACAGATTGAAGGCTGCGGCGGTCATGCCGCCGGTTCCGGAGCAGGCCAGGGGAATGACGGGAGAGTCCGTACAGAAGAGTTCCTTCAGCATGATCTGGTTTTCGGCCAGAACGGACTTGAACGCGTCCTTGCGGTGATGAAGCAGCGGAGCGGCCATGGCCAGGCGGACACGGTCGGGAATGGGCGTAGGGCCCGGGGTGAGCATACGGGTAGCCTGAATGGATGACATGACGGAACCTCTTGTATCGGCGAAGCGTCGGGATAAGTGGCGCGAAAGATGCGCGTTTTTCACGGTATAGAAAAAGGGGAGGCTCGGCAAGCGGGCCGGGCGGAGAAACAACGGCCTCGCCGGAGCGAAGCGTATTTTCTGCGTTTCATCGTACCGGGACAGGTGATTGCTCTGGGTATGATGCGGAGAATACGGCAAGCTGCGGGAAGGCAAAAAGAGCGCGTTTCTTCGTGCGTTCAGATTTGAGGACGTTTTTTGTACCCGGCGTGTTGCGCGCAAAAAAAAACGGCCCTCCGGGGGAGGGCCGTCATGATGTTATTCAGGCAGATGGAAAAGGAATGTTTTAAGATACGCCGTTTCCGGCATGGCGGGATGGATGGGATGATCCGGCCCCTGGAAGCCCTGGAAGACAAGCCGGGCATGGCGGCGTCTTTTTCCTGCCGCGCGGGTGACGAGTCCGCGGAGCGCATCGGCTTCCAGATGATGGGAGCAGGAGCAGGTCATGAGCATGCCTCCGGGGCGCACCAGATCAAGGCCGATTTCGTTCACCCTCTGATAGGCTTCCAGCCCCTGTTTTGCATCCTTCTTGCGTTTGATGAAGGCCGGCGGATCAAGGCATACGATGTCGAAGGTGCGGCCTTCGCGGCGCAGATCCGCCAGAAGCGTGAGCGCATCGCCCTGAAGGAGTTCCGTCTCCGTGCCGAACTGTTCGGCATTGCGTTTTGCATAGGACAGAGCATGAGCCGAGGCGTCCATGAAGCTTACCTTGCCCGCACCGTTTTTTGCCGCCAGAGCGCCGAAGCCTCCGGCATAGCAGAAGGCGTCGAGCACATGACAGCCTTTCTGCGACTGAACGAAGGGAGTAAGGGCCGCGCGGTTCACCCGCTGATCGTAGAACCAGCCGGTTTTCTGGCCGTCCTTCAGAGGAACGGCATAATGCATCCCGCTTTCTTCTATGGATATTTCGTCGGGAGCATTGCCCAGTGCGACGCGCTGGAAGCGTTCCAGTCCTTCGAGATCGCGGGAGGCTACATTGTTGTCGAGCAGAATGGAGGAGGGGTGCAGAAGCTCGTCGAGCACGGAAAGAAGCTCATCGGTATGAGCGTCCATACCTGCCGTGGTGATCTGGCAGACAACGTGATCGCCGTGTCTGTCGGCTACAAGTCCCGGAAGAAAGTCGCCTTCGCCGTGACAGAGGCGGTAGAAGGGCGTACCGAACATACGATTTCGCAGGTCGAGGGCATCTGAAAGGCGACGGCGCAGAAGATCGGCGTTGAGAGCTTCCTCTGCCTTGCGGCTGACCATGCGCACCGCAATGAGCGAGGCGGGATTGACGTAGCCCGTACCGAGAACGCGCCCGCCGCAGTCGGCTACGAGAACGGACTGTCCGGGATTGAAGGACGTGAGCGGAGAGCGCTTTGTGTCGATTTCATTGCTGAACACCCAGAGGTGTCCTATGCGCAGGCGGCGATCTTCACCTTTTTTCAAAAAGACGGTTTCCATGGGTGTTCCCCGGGGATTTGCAGAATGTCGCAGAGACTTCGGCCTGTTTGTCCGAGCGGGACGGGAAAAGGCTCTGCCGGAAGCGAGAATGCTGTGCGTTTTGGAAGAACGGAAGAATGCGCAGGGAGTTTCCGCCGCCTTCGCGGCGGAAACTCCTAAAGCAGTCCCAGAATGAAGATGCAGAACCAGAGCGCGGCGTTGAGGGCCAGCATGAGAAACACGGCTGCGGAGGCCATGTCCTTGGCGTTCTTCACTGCAATGTTGTAGTCGCGGGTTATGAGGTTGAGAGCTTCTTCTATGGCGGTGTTGATAAGTTCTGCCGTCATGACGAGAAGCCACGCACCGAGGGCCGTGAGCCAGGTGGTGAGCGGCTTGCCGCAGATGGCGAGAAGAATGATGAGAATAAGGAAAACGCCGCATTCCTGCCGGAAGGCGAGGCTGAGACGCACGCCCGTTTTGAGGCCGGCCAGGGAATAGCCCGCAGCCTTGAAGATGTGCAGGAACCCTTCCTTAAAACGTTCCTTGTCCATGATTACGCCTTCTGCTGGGGATCGCCGCCTATTTCGAAAGAGCGGAATTCGTTGGACTGACCGTTGGCCTTGGGGCATTCCTTGCGCAGGTAGCAGATGTCGCACGCGCCGTGGAAGGGATAGGGAGTAAGTACGCTGAACTTGGGCAGCATGGAGTGGGTCACGTCCTGATAGTCCAGGCCTTCGGCGGCGAGTGCTTCACGAAGGGCGGCCGTAGGCTGGGGCGCAGGGGCGCAGCCGGCCTCTTCCACTTCGGGCATGAGCTGATACATGGCGCACTGGCACATGGTCTGGCCGAGAGCGCTCAGACGGAAGCCGTATTCCGCAGACTTCGCCCATTCTTCATCAACTTCCTTCTCGACCTCCTGATCAAGCCAGAGAGCGAGATAGCGTCCTTTGCCGGTTTCCAGCTTGATGGCATGCAGCCTGGGCAGCCAGCGTTCCCAGACGTCGGCCAGCTCCTCGAGCACCTTGCCGCCGAGGCGCTTTTCGGAAAGAAGGCTCAGCAGAAGTTCAAAATCGAAAATGGGGCGGACTTGCAGCGTTTCCTTGGTGTAGCTGTTCATAGAAATCCTCTTGGGAATGATGTCGGATAGGCCGGGGTTCCCGCCTGAGCCGTCAGAATGTTTCACTCTGCCGCGCGGGGGCCTTTCCGTCAAGTGTCGGGCTGCCGCGCGGGGAGCGCAGAGGAGTATGTTCTTTACTTGCCGGGCAAGGCGGGATATGAAAGGAAATTCAAGGTTCGCCCGAGAGGCGGCCTCATTTTTGAGAGGTTCTCATGAGTCAGATCAGATATCCCAGCCGGGTGCGTTACGAATACACTCAGGACCCGGACTGCCGGCTTCAGTACACGCACGGCGTGTGGGGCGGCATCAATCCTCAGGGTGAGATAGAAGTGAATTTCTATGTGGAGAGCGACAAGCTTCCTTCGTTTTCCGAAAGGGCCGTGGAACCGGACGGAGCCTTCGGCGCGGAAGTGGTTCCTTTTGATGAGGAGGAGCGAGTCATCACCCGTCACATCCATTCCCGGGTGCTGTTCAATTATCATACCGCCCGTGCTCTCATGGAGTGGCTGGAAGAGAAGATCGACACGCTGGAAATGGAAGAGAGCGCCAATTTCAATCCCGACGAGAGCGGTCCCGAGGTACAGCAGTAATGCCCCGGAAGAATCGTTACCAGATAGGCGGTGAGGAAGAGCAGGAGCGTGTGAGCCGTTCGCAGAAGAAGCGTGACAGTTCCGCTCTTCAGAGCGTGGGAGAGAAGCTGGCAAGGATTCCTGCCGTCAAAAGAGCCCGTCTGCCTCTTCCTCCCGACCTTAAGGAAGGGCTGGACGAATACGATCGCTTGTCCGGCTTTGAGGCTAAACGACGTCAGCTTCAGTACATAGGCCGCCTCATGCGCGAAGCCCGGGAGGAGGGAACGCTCCAGCCCGTACTCGATGCCATGGATCTGCTGGAGTAGAAGCACTGTCGGAAAAAATCGGTCCGGGACATATTTTTTCTTGACTGCCGTGGCCGAATCTGGCACAAGTACATGTGCAACGGGGATGTAGCTCAGTTGGGAGAGCGCTTGAATGGCATTCAAGAGGCCAAGAGTTCAATTCTCTTCATCTCCACCAGAATTTCAGCCGCCTGTAACACAGGCGGCTTTTTTCATATCTATGCCGGGAGAATATGGCATGCAGCCGGACATACGCATTGATGACGACATCTTTTCCCGCTGTGCCGAGTGCCGTCTCGGCTGGCTGACCTACAGGGCTGAGCCGCGTCCCTCCGGAAATGAGATTCTTGCCGCCTTCGACAGCGTGCTGCCTATATTGAAGACGCGTCTGGACTCGACCGCGCTTGCCGATATGCCCAATCTCGGCGAGTCCCGCAGGGGGTATCGCGCCTGCGGTAAGGATCCCGGCCGCTGGAGGGTGTCTTCCGAGGCGTTGTACCGTCGGGTACGCCAGGGCAAGGAGCTGTACCGCATCAACAGCGTGGTTGATGTGAACAATCTGGTTTCGCTGGAAACGGGCTTTTCTCTCGGCTCCTATGACGGGGACCACCTGCAGTGGCCCGTGATGCTGCGTCGGGGCAGGCCCGGGGAAAGTTATCCCGGCATAGGCAAGGACTTCGTCGATCTTGAGAACATGCCTCTTCTGGCCGATGCGACGGGGCCTGTGGGAAGCCCTACCAGTGATTCTGCCCGTGCCATGATTACATTGGAAAGCCGCAGGATTCTGACAGTCATTTATTCCTTTTCTCCCCGGGAGGCGCTTGAGGATGCGCTTCGCCTTGCTTGTTTACGATTTCAGATGCTGGCCGGAGTCGAAGAGCTTGAGTCCGGCATGGTTGAGAGAGTTTCCTGATGAATTTGAATTTCAGTGATCGCGGCTTCTGGATAGGTACGGTTTACTGCGTACTGGCCGCGCTGGCCTGGGCCATTATCGGACCTGTTTCCCGCGTGTGCTTTGCGGAGGGCATGGATCCGGCCTCCGTTGCCTTCTGGCGCATGGCCATTTCCGGGGCGTGTTTTCTTGTGCATGCACTGCTCCGCGGAGGCATGCATGCCTCCCGGCGTGATTTTGTGAGCATGGTTCTCTTCGGTGCCGTCAACGTTTCCCTCGTCATACTTTCGCTTCAGATTGCCATTCAGAAAAGCGGCGGAGCCATAGCCATCATTCTCATGTTCACGGCTCCGGCCTGGGTGGCTTTTTTCTCGCGCATTCGTTTTCATGAGGCCATCAACTCTTCCAAACTGACGGCGCTTGCTCTGGCCATGGTGGGAACCAGTCTTGTCTGTCTTTCCGGCGGAAGTCTTGGTAAGGAGGTCTCCTACGTCGGCATAGGCTGCGGTCTTCTTTCCGGCTTTACCTATGCCTTTCAGTTCCTGTTTTTTGCCTGGTACAAGGATCGTTACTCCACGCAGGCTCTGTTTGCCTTCACCTTCATTCCGGCGGCCCTGGTATTGTCGATTTTTGCCTCCTTCAGGCCCGTATCTCTGCATGCCGCCGCGGCGCTGTTCGTTCTCAGCTTTGTGTCCACCTATGTTTCCTATTTCTGGTACGGGCAGTCGCTGCGCTATCTTTCTCCCGTACAGGCCGCCATTCTGGGCAATCTGGAACCTGTGGTCAGCACGCTGCTCTGCTGGTGGATATGGAACGAGAATTTTTCCTTTATCGGCTGGGTCGGCTGTGCGCTGGTCATAGGGTCGGTTCTGCTGCTGACGCTGAAAAAACACTGATGCCGTCGTTGCGTTCATGATGCTGCTGCCCTCCGGGATTTCCCGGAGGGCATTTTTTGTTCAGGCGTCGTTTTTAGGGGCGTCTGCCTTTTCAAACTGCAGACAGATTGCCGAGAAACAGATAGGCGAAGCCGAAGTAGATGAAAACTCCGAGCAGATCCATGACGGAGGTGATGAGCGGAGAGGAAAGTGTGGCCGGATCGGTGCCCAGGCGACGGGCAAGGAATGGGAGGGCAAGTCCTATGATGCCTCCGGCGGCAGTGCACACGAACATGCTGAGTCCTACGGTCAGAAGTACGGACGGACCGGTACCTTTGGAGATCCAGGCAAGAGTGCATTCCAGCACGGCTACGGCCAGGCCGAGCGCACAGGCCACGGGAAGTTCCCGTCTGAGCACACGCCATAGGTCTTTCCGGCAGAGCGTCACGTCACCCACGGCCATGGCTCGGATGACCAGGGTGGCGGCCTGACTGCCCGTGTTGCCTCCCATGTCCACTATGGGAGCAATAAAGGCTGCGAGCACGATGACATGGGAAAGAATTTCTTCCTGCGCCGCAACGAAGGTGCTCGTAATCACGCCGAATACGGTAAGAAAGATCAGCCAGAATACGCGTACCCGAAACATGACGGACATGGGGGACGTCAATATGTCCAGATCTGAGTCATCCGCCGTGGCTGTGCCGCCGAAGCGGGCGAGCTGACAGGCGTCCAGTTCCTTTTCCATATCCATGGCATCGTCAACGGTGATAATGCCCATCATTTTGTTGTCGTCATCCATGACCGGAAGTGCCAGCAGATCATAGCGGCGGATCATTTCCGTGGAGCGTTCGCGAGGCCAGGAGGCCCGTACGCAAACGGGATGACGGCGCATGATGCTTTCCACGGAGATGTCGTCGTCGGCAAGAAGCAGTTCGCGCAGAGAGACGGTACCGAGCAGGTGCCCGTCTCTGTCGAGCACATAGACGATATACACGGTTTCGCTTTTTCTGGCTGCGGCGCTCACGGTTTTCAGAGCGGCGGAAACGCGTACTTCCGGAAGTACGGAAATGTATTCGGAGGTGGTGGCGGAGCCTGTGCTTTCTTCCGGAAAGGCGGAAAGTCGGAGAAGGTTTTCCCGTATTTCGGGAGAAAGCAGGGGAAGCAGCTCCCGCTGCGTGGCTGCGTCGAGCAGAACATAGAAGTCTGCACGTTCGTCCGCGGGCATATGCTCGAACATTCTTGCCGCGCTGTCGGCGTTCATGGCAAGGAAAAGTTCTTTTTGCTTCTCTTCAGAAAGGTAGCTGAATATGCCTGCTGCCGTTTCGGCATCCAGTCCGGCCATCAGGGCAAGCGTTTTTTCACGGGAAAGAGAGGCAAGCTCGTCCGCCATGTCGGACGGGTGCATGTTTCTTGCGATTTTTGCAAGGCTGCGGGCGGAGGAGACGAAGGAAAGGTCACGGTTGGAGAACGGAATATTCTTACGGATCATGGCTGATTTCCTTTTTGGCGTGAGAGAGAGAAGAGAAGAAATCAAAAGTGGAAGTTTTGCGGAGGGTACTGTGACTGTCCATGAAGAGTCTCCTTGTCTTGAACGGTGAGAGAAGAAGCAGTCGGCAGCATGGTCGGCTGGCTTCGAGTGGAAAAGGCTGGTGTCCGGTCTAAGGGTGAAAATCAGGCGCGTGTCGGCTGAAGGCGACGGGTGTGCGGAAAGACGCGCCTGAAATATGTTCCGTTGAGAGGCGCTGGGTAGAGAAAAAATGGGATGGGCGCAGGAAAGATTGCGGCAGAACGCGGAGCGTACGCCGCACGGGAAGATGAAGGAGAAGAATGGAAAGCATGATGCCTCCTCGTCAGGCTGTCCGGCCTGCGGGAGGGGGCGCGCAAGGTCGTTCAGCTCAGGCTGTTGAATAAGAAGCGGAATATACTGTGATTGTCGGATGACATGGAAACTTCCTTGCGAAGATGGTTTCGACGGGCCCAGCTAGCCCGAAAGCCCCTGTTTTGTCAAGCTCGCGGCTGTGGCAATGAAAAAAGCTGGTTGGAATACCTGTGGATGATCGGAATGATCGAGTCTTTTGGGGGAGGCGCGACAGATGAAATCAAAAACAGTCGTCTGCCTGACCTTTTGCTGAGGAAGCAAAAAGCCCGCGATCCTTTCGGACGCGGGCTGAATAAGTCGGTGGGATTCAAGCCTCAGGCTTTCTGGGCTTTTATCCAGGCCATGGCCTCGGGCAGGTTCAGCGTGCCTTCATAGATGGCGCGGCCGGAAATGGCGCCCTGAAGGTTGGCATGCACGCTGAGGGGGTAGAGCGCCTTGATGTCGTCGAGCGTGGCCACGCCTCCGGCGGCCACTACGGGCACGGAACTCGTTTCGGCCAGATGCGAGAGCATGGGCATGTTCACGCCACTTTGCATGCCGTCACGGGCGATGTCGGTATAGATGATGAAGGCCGTGCCGTCGCCTATGAGGCGGGGCATGACTTCATCCACGGTCAGACCTGCATCGGTCACCCAGCCGCGCGTCTTGAGTCTGCCGTCAACGGCATCGAGGGACACGCCTATTTTCCCGGGAAACAGGGAGCAGAGTCTGGCGTATTCCTGGGGTTTCTCCAGGGCCATGGTGCCGATGATGAGTCTGGTGACCCCGGCATCGAACCACATGCGCGCTGCGTCTTCGTCACGCACGCCGCCGCCGAGTTCGATGGGAATATCAAGTTCTGCGCTGATGCGTGCCACGAGATCGGCGTTGATGCTCTTGCCCTGGAATGCTCCGTCAAGGTCGATGAGGTGCAGCCATTCTGCGCCCTGTTTTTGCCAGTGAAGAGCTGCGGCCACGGGATCGTCGCTGAATACGGTGGCCTGGTCGGCCTTGCCCTGCTTCAGGCGTACGGCTTTGCCGTTTTGAAGGTCAACCGCAGGAAAAATAATCATAAACCGAACTCCTTCACGGCCTTGTCCATTCCTTCGGCCGCGAGTTCCTTGGCCGTGACCCATCCGCCGCCGCGTTTGAAGAAGGTGCCGATTTTGGTGATGTCGCTGGCAAGAGGCTTCTGCTCTTCGGCAAAGTGGCAGCGCATGACGAGAGTGACTGGATCACGCGCGTCTATGAGGTAGAAATCCTCGTTCACGGCGGCGGCGGAAACAACGCCGGCCTTGCCGCCCACGCGTTCCTGCATGGCAATGACGTGCGGCACGACTATCATGTCCGCCCCTGCGGCTCTGGCACGTTCGGCCCAGGTGACGAGGGCGTTGCGGCGACCGCGGGAGTCTCTGGCCATGTCGCCCTGAATGTCGGCGTCGGTCAGAAAGACGTAGCGGTGAAGGGCGGGATTCAGCTTTTCACGGAACAGAGCGTCAAGCTCGCTCAAGGTCTTGTCGGAAATTCTTTTCTGGTCTTCAGGAATGAAGCCGGAAAGAAGTTCGGTAGTCTGCGTAGGCTGCGTGAAGGGAGCAACGGCCACTACAAGATCAGGCATGATGAGGCGCTGCTGCTCATCGGCCTTCTGACAGCCGGCCAGCAGGCAGAGACAGAGCAGAGCAAGAAAAAAATGGCGGAAATGCATCAGTCGAGACTCCCCTTGGTGCTGGGCATGCGGTCGTCGCTGCGTCGAACAGCCTGCGCCAGCGCAAGGCCCAGTCCCTTGGCGGCGGATTCCAGCAGGTGATGTCCGTTTTTGCCGTACTGGAACGAAATGTGAAGATTGCACTGCGCCGCCGAGGCGAGCGCCTTGTAGAATTCCCGCCATACGTCCTTCTCCTCTCCGGCCATGACCGGGGGAAGAAGCTCATCGCCGCGGAATTCCAGCCAGGGCCGGCCGGAGAGGTCCACGGTCACGTCGGCGAGGGCCTCATCCATGGGCACTCTGGCCCATCCCGCGCGGGCTATACCCTTTCTGTCGCCGAGGGCCTCGCGCAGGGCCTTGCCGACGCACAGGGCCACGTCTTCCGTAGTGTGGTGGGCATCGACGTGCATGTCGCCGGAGCAGGTGAGATGCAGATCGAATCTGGCCCAGAAGGCCATGAGCGTCATCATGTGATCGAGCATTCCGAATCCGGTGGACACGAGGGTCTGGCCCGTGCCGTCCAGAGTCAGTTCCACTTTGACGGAAGTTTCTCCCGTGGAGCGCGAAAGACTGGCGCAGCGCAGAGTATCGTCAGGACTCATCATGCCTCCTCCTTTTCATCTTTGTTTTCCGACTTGTCTTCCTTTTTCTTGTAGGCCATGGCCGATACATAAATGCTGACCTCATAGAGAAGAAGCATGGGGATGGCCATGAGACACTGGGAAAACACATCAGGCGGAGTGAGAATGGCGGCCACAATGAATATGACCAGCACAGCGTAGCGACGGGAGCGGCGCATGAAAGCCGGCGTAAGCAGACCGAAACGCGACAGGAAGTACGCGAACAGCGGCATTTCGAACACCACGCCGAAGGCGATGAGAAGCTTGAGTGCGAAGCTGAGATATTCCTCCACCGAAATCATGGGAACAATGGTTTCGGAAGCAAAGCCCATGAAGAACTGGAAGGCTATGGGAAACACCAGAATGAAGCAGAACGATGCCCCCGCCAGGAAGAAGACGGAAGAGAAAAAGGCGAGAGGAAGCACGGCCCTTTTTTCCTCGCGGTAAAGTCCCGGCGCAATGAAGGCCCACAGCTGGTAGAACGTGAAGGGACTCGTACCGAACAGCGACGCCACGAGAGCAACCTTCATGTAGGTAAAGAAAGCTCCCTGCGGAGAGGTGTAGATGAGCTTGCTGCCTTCGGGCATGCAGGCCTGGAGAGGCGCGGAAAGAAACGCATACAGCGGCTCGGAAACGCCGTAGAAGGCCACAAAGCCGAGTACGACAATGATGACGATGCGGAACAGACGACGACGCAGCTCGTTGAGGTGGCCGATGATGCTCATGGGCACGTCGTCTTCGGCGCCTTCGGGTTCCTCGTCGTCCTCTTCTCTGTCGTTTGTTTTTTCCGGGGCCTGGAACGATGCAAAGGCGGGGACGTTTTCGTAGGGAGGCACAGGTTCTCCGGCGTCCGTCCGGGGGCTTTCCTGTTCGTGATTTTCCCCGTTGTTTTCATCCCTGCCTGTTTCCGCATCTTTTTTTTCCGGCTGCTCCGGCGAATCCTCGGAGAAAAGGTTCAGCGGACCGTGGGGACTGCCGTCTTCCGAAATGTCTTCCGACTCTCCCGGATTTTTGCTGTCCTTCGTCGTGTCGTTTTCTCCTGCGGAAGAATCTTGATCGGCAGCGTCGTCTGTCGGGGCTGCATCATTGTTCTCTACGGCAGCAGTGTCTGCAGCGTCTGGAACGTCGTCGGCAGAAAATGCGTGTCCGGAGGCTGCGGCCGTCGCCGCAGCAGCATAATAGGAGGCGAGATCGGGTTTCGCCTCCGCAGAATCGTCATACCTGTTCTCCCCGCTGGTCGGGGACTGGGAAATATCTTTGTCGTCCATACCGGTGAACCGTTCAGGCCTTGTTTTCCGTATCCGAAACGGAGCTGCCGGTCGTACCGGAAGTCGTCTTTTCACTGCTTGCCGCCGCCTTTTTTGCCTTGGCTTTTTCCGCCTCTTCCTCAAAGGCTATTTCCGTATTGAGGGTACGCTGGAATTCCGTGGACACACGCCTGAATTCTCCCATGGCGCGGCCGAGCGTATGCGCGATTTTGGGCAGGTTCTTTGGTCCGAGAACAAGAAGGGCCACGACCAGGATGACCAGCAATTCTGTGCTGCCGATGCCAAACATCTATAAAAACTCCTCAAGAGGGTTGTCTCTCCGTCAGCCTTGGACGGTAGCATATCGTTGGTGTGCCTTCAAGTGCATCCTTGGCTTGGGCAGGCTGCGGCAAAAGCCCAGCCGGAGCGGATTCCGACTTCTTCAGTTTTCGAAATGGAAGCGCAGAACGCGTCCTTTTTCGTCAAAGTTCACGCCTTCCTGTTCAAGCAGAATTCGTTGCCGGTCGTTTTGCAGGCCTGCGCCCTGCGGCAGACTGCCGTTTTTTCGCACCACACGCTGCCAGGGAACATCCTCCGGACATACGTGGAGCGCCCAGCCGACCTGGCGAGCCATGCGGGGATTGCCCGCCAGGAACGCAACCTGGCCGTAGCTTATGACCTGCCCCGGCGGTACGGCGCGCACAATATCATACACCTGTTCAAAGAAATTCATGCTCATGCGGACGGGGTAAGAAGTAAAGAACGGGACAAGGTTGTCAGAAACGGTGCTCCATGACAAGTTCTTCCTCTGTTTCGTGTTGAATGGTGAAGTTTGATTTCCGGTAAAGGCGAACGGCGGGATTTTTTTTCTGGACAGATAGCGAAAGGCCGGGGAAGCCGTCTTTTTTCAGGCGGTTCTGCATGGATTGCAGAAGTGCGGTGCCGATGCCTTGTCCCCTGTGGGACTCGAGTACGGACATGGCGAGCTCCGGCGTTGCGTCATCGACATGACCGAATCCCTGCATGAGTCGTACCCATGCGGCTCCGGCGACGCATCCCCCCGATTCCGCACAAAGGCACAGGTCTCCCCGGCAGCAGCCGAAATTTTCGATGTAGATGCGAAGAGACGGGTGATGAACGATGCTTTTCGGTATGGGTGAGCTTCCCGGTGTTCGGAAGACGGCTTCGTAGAGAAAATTTTCCAGAAGAGGATATTCTTCTTTTTTCATTTCTCTGATGATGACGCTCATGCGTTGTCTTTTGGCAGACAGATGTTTTTTGTTTTCTCTGTGCGGCGAGTTCCGTTCAGTGACGGGATGTTCCTTCCGTCAGTTTGCGGCCTTTGCGGAGCGATGACGACAGCTTCCACCAGGCAAAGAGAAAGGTGATGGAGCTCAGTGACCACGTGGCGGGATATATCCAGTAGATGGTGGCGATGGTGGGGAAAAAAGTCATGAGCGTGGAGAGCGTACCTACACGCACGGCACACCAGCAGATAAGTATGACCGCCATGGCGAACATGGGTTTTCCCGCGCCGCGGAATGCGGCGGCAAGACAGTGCGTACAGGCGGGCAGCAGGTAGAAAGGAGCGGCCACGCGGGCATAGTCCGCGCCGAGACGTATGACCTCGGCGTCGGAACTGAAAACGGACATGAGCTCCTCGCGCCATACAAAAACACCTGCTCCGATGAGCTCGGCCATGACAATGGCAAGCGTCAGTCCAAAGCCCATGCCCGCGCGAACGCGCAGAGGATGGTGCGCCCCGGTGTTCTGCCCTACGAAGGTGGCAAGCGCAAGAGCAAGACTCGTGACCGGAATGAGGCAGAATCCTTCGATTTTTTGATAGGCGCCGCAGGCGGCCATGGCGGCTGCACCGAACAGATTGATGTGACTTTGAATGACTACGTTGGACAGACCTATGACGCAGTTCTGCATTCCCGATGGAAAACCATAGACGGCCAGCGGTTTCAGGCAGTGCGCGTGAAAGCGTATGCTGCGCAGAGAAAGGTGGCAGGGGGCTCCGGCACGACACAGAACAAATCCGCAGAGAACTGCGGAGAGAAACTGGGAAATGACGGTAGCCGCGGCGGCCGACCACACGCCCCAGTGGCAGAGACTGATGAAGGCAATGTCGAGCACGACGTTGACTACGGATGAAAAGATGAGGAAATACAGCGGATAACGACTGTTGCCCACGGCCTGAAGAATGCTTGCAAGCACGTTGTACACGACGAGGCCGAGAGATCCGGCAAAGTACACGCGCAGGTACTGGGCGGTGTCGGCAAAGACGTCGGCGGGGGTGTTCATCCAGCGCAGTATCTGAGGGGTGAACAGCACTCCGAAAACCGTAAGCAAAAGACCGGCGGCAAGTCCGAACGCCACGAGGGTATGTACGGAGTGACGCATATCCCGGAAGCGGGCCGCGCCGAATTCTTGCGCAATGACCACGCCTGCGCCGAGGCTGATGCCGTTGATGAAGCCCACGAGCAGAAAGATAAGATTGCTTGTGCCGCTGACGGCGGCGAGCGCCTTGCCGCCGAGCAGGTTGCCTACGATGAGGGAGTCGGCGGCGTTGTAGAGCTGCTGAAAGAAGTTTCCGAGAATCAGCGGTATGGCAAAGAAGGTGATGGC
>CALUPL010000070.1 GCA_944322635.1 uncultured Mailhella sp. | reverse complement strand
GCCATTGGGATTGGAGATGCACTTGGGCTCCTTGCCTTCCATCACATAAACGCAGCTGTTGGTGGTGCCAAGGTCGATACCAATAATCTTGCCCATACTATATTTCCTCCTCAGATATTGCACATGTCGGGGAAGAGCAGCCTTGCGGCTGAACTCTTACACGCAATAGGTAATTCCGTTTTGAGCCCCGTCTAGGGGGAAAAGAAAAATTTTTTTGAAAATTATGGATTCTGTCCCGGCAGTCCTGCCTTTTCTCCGAAGAAAGTCACGCTCAGATACTGTTCCGCCATCCGCTCCAGACCTTTGACCCGTCTCTGCCCTGCCCCGGATTTTCCGTCCCCGGCATACTCGGAAAAAAAGCCCCGCCTTTCAATGAAAGACGGGACAAAAATGCGGACTTCCATCCGCCCGAACCGGCAGTCGAAACAAAAAAACTCCCGTTTGATCGGAAAATGGGAGCACTGAGCCGTCGATAGAAAAAGTCGCCGAAGCTGCTTTGCGCCGAAAAGGCACAGCTACTTTGCGCTACCCCCGCACGCCGCATCCAGCGCACGCAAAACGCCGTCGAGTTCTGCCACGTCCATCTGGCCCGGGGCACTGGCCCGTGCCGCAGCACCGAATGTGGCGGCACTGCCGAAGAACTGTCCGCACACTCGGCTTATCACGCCGAGAGGTCCCATGCTCATGGTGATGACAGGGCGACATGCAAGTCGAGACGCTTCTTCCGTAGCAGACAACAGGGCCAGCACATCGGCGCGGCTTCGGGGCATGACGGCGATTTTAAGCACATCCGCGTCAAGTTCGTTCTGCATATAGAGGAGACGACGCACGATTTCATCCTTCGGAGGCGTAGCCTGAAAGTCATGATTGCTTGCCACCACGGCCACCCCCCGAGCATGAGCTCGGGCAATAATATCCCTCGCTCCCCCCGAACGGAAAAAAGCCTCCACGTCCAGAAGGTCAATGAGGCCGCTTTGGCAGAGCTTGTCGCAAAGCGAGGCATACTCACCGTCATCCGCAGGACAGCATCCGCCTTCATCCGTAGTTCGGAAAGTAGCCAGAATCGGCACGGAAACCGCCTTCTTGAGAGAGGACAGGGCTTCCATGACGTCCTTTTCATTAACTCCCCTCGTACCGCAGAACATATCCACCCGCCATTCCGCCACATCGACGGGAAGACGGGAGAGGGACGAGGCCTCCTCAAGCAGAGCATCCGGCGAAGACGAAGTGAGCGGCACAATGATGCCCGGACGACCTCCATCCCTGTTCAGGCGTTTTTTCCAAGCTGTGTCCATGTGAATTCCAAAATGAAAAAACGTGCAGCAGAAAAGACCGTCCATGCCGCTTAGAAAGCGCACACGGAGCTGTCATCTCAGGCAATGAAAAGAACGTACGGCCGGGGCCTGTCAGAGCCAGGGGTCGTTGTCCGCTTCATCAAGGAACTTGTAGGAACGCACATAAATCTGGTGCTGGCCTTCTTCCATGACATTGCACAGCAATTCCACGGGAGAACCGACCATTTCGGCCAGATCGGCCCCCGCTCCACGGGGGAAGATAGGCCATTCCTGTTCTTCATCGTCAAGAAGCGCAACGCGGCAGGGGCCGCCTTCAAGGGGAGAAACTGTACCTCTGAGCGTGACCGAAGCGGAACTCATGCAAAAAGCCCTCAAAATCAAAAAAATCACTGGCCGCTAAGGACCTGGGAGACCGGCAACTGCGGCCGGGATTCCTTGTACTGTGTTTGTTCCAGTTCAGTGTTCTTGTCAAGACACCTGCGGCATGAAAAGTGATTCCTGAGGTAAAAACTTCCCCTCCTCTCACGCAACACGCTCTCCGGCATTGACCTTTCCCTTTTCTGCGCGATAGGAAAAGGAACCCTCACCATCAAGACGAGAGGTCTTCATGATCACCACTCAAGGCATATCTTCCAGCCTTTCCGCACAGCGTGAGCTGCCCATCGGACTTTTCGATTCCGGCGTAGGCGGCATGACGGTGCTGCGGGCCATGCGGGAACAGCTTCCCAACGAGTCCTTTCTCTACCTGGGCGACACAGCCAGAATGCCGTATGGCACCAAGGGCGTGGATACCGTAAAAAGATACGCACTGGAAGCTGCGGCCAAGCTGGTGGAAAGGGGAATCAAGCTGCTCGTCATAGCCTGCAATACGGCCACGGCCGCAGCACTTCCCGATGTGCAGGCCGCCTTTTCCGACATCGACGTGGTGGGCGTGGTGGAACCGGGAGCCGAAGCCGCCTGCCGGGCCACGAAAAGCGGCTACATAGCCGTTATTGCCACAAGCGGCACCATACGCGGTCGTGCATACGAACGAGCCATTCTGCGCAGAATGCCGGAAGCCCGCATTTCCGCACTCGCCTGTCCTCTCTTCGTATCCATGGTGGAGGACGGACTGCTGGAAGGCCCTCTGGCCGAAGGACTGGCCGCCCGGTATCTGGATCAGATTTTTCATGACCCGCGTGAGCAGGGGCTGGAAGTTCCCGACACTCTGGTGCTTGCCTGTACGCACTTTCCTCTCCTGCGCAATGCCATAGCTCACGTTGTGGGAGAAGGCGTGACCCTTGTGGACTCCGCAAGCAACACGGCGCGGGACGTGCGCAGACTTCTTCAGGAAAAGCACCTCGCCCGGGGGGCCGGACCCGACGTGGGCATGCCGCTCTGCCCCGGCTCCGTACGATTTCTCACCACCGACGATGTTCCCCGCTTCACCCGCATGGGAGAACTTTTTCTCGGCATTCCCATAGCACCCTGTACCGTGGAACTGGTGACGCTCTGATGCCCAGACTCAAACTTACTCTCGCCTATGTAGGAACCCATTATCACGGCTGGCAGATTCAGGCCTGGAAGGACAGGGAAGATCCGCCCACCGTGCAGGCCTTTGTGGCTCAGGCCGTTTCCCATGTGGCCGGCCGCCCCACACACGTGCAGGGCGCGGGGCGAACCGACGCCGGAGTTCATGCCGACGCCCAGGTAGCCCACTGCGACATTCCCGAAGACCGCGTCAACGTGCGCTGGCAGCTGGCGCTGAACACGCTTCTTCCCCGGGACATACGGGTGCTCGACGCCTGCATAGTGCCCGACAGCTTCGATGCCTGCTTCAGCGTGAAGCGGAAGGCCTATACCTATTCGCTGTGGCTCGATCACCTCTGTACGCCTCCCAAGCTCTATCCCTTCGTGTGGGCCTGCGGGCCGCTCGACATGGACCGTTTCGACGCCGCCGCGGCTCACCTTGCGGGTACGCACGACTTTGCCGCCCTGCAGAATGCCGGCACGCCGCACAAAAGCACGGTTCGCACCGTGTTCAGCATTACGCGAACGCCCGCAAGGGAACCTTCGGCCGCACTGCCCGCAAACTGTCGTCAGATAGACGTGCGCTTCGAAGCCGACGGATTCCTCAAGCAGATGGTGCGCAATCTCGTGGGCCTCATGGTGGCCTGCGGCAGGGGCAAGTTCGACCCGGAAAATATTCCCGCCCTGCTTGCTTCCTGCGACAGACGCAAAGCGCCCTTCACAGCTCCTCCCCAGGGGCTTACCATGACGCAGATATGGTATGAAGGCGACCCCATGCCGGAAGGCTGGATAAGCAGAGACGCGTGACATGAAAAGCCTCATCGCTGTTTCCGACGAAAACGACTCCAGACTGGATAAGATACTGGGACGTCTTCTGCCCGGCATGGGACTGCGCGGACGGCGCAGACTCTGCGAACTCGGCCTGGCTCTCGTCAACGGAAAGGCCGCATCGCCAGCACACAAAGTAAAAGAGGGCGATGTCGTGGAAATTACCGACGACGCCATCTGTGCGGATAACGTTTCTTCCGGCATGAAGACATCCGATAACAAGCAGCTGCCCTCACGACATGAATCCCCCATCGACAATACGCTTTTTCCCGAAGATACCGCAAGGCTCGTCCTGTGCACAGCACATCTGGCCGCACTCTGCAAGCCTGCGTCCATGCACACGGAATCCCTTGCAGGAAAGCCGGGTACAACTCTTCAGGCCCTGCTTCCCGCACTTCTTGAAGAAAAACCTAATGCCCGGCTTCTGAACAGGCTGGACTACCCCACTTCCGGACTCACTCTGGCTGCGCTTGATGATGAAGGAGAGAGGCTCTACCACACCGCACAGGATGAAGGCCGAACCGTCAAGCGCTACTTCGCCATTCTGGAAGGCACACTTTCGCAGGAAGTCCTTGCCGTGCAGAGGCTCATTCTCAAAAACCGCAGCCGGGTGCTCGTAGAGCTTGCTCCCCATCCCGACAGAAGACGTCATACGCGTGTGCAGCCTCTGGCCGTTCTTGACGCCGCAGCTCTCGATAGGAGCCTGCGACTTTCCGAGCATGGATGGACGGGAAGGCTGCCGGATGCCGTAACGCTGGCCGGATGCACCATTCTCAAGGGAGCACGCCATCAGATACGCGCACACTGCGCCGCACTGGGGCATCCGCTTCTGGGCGACGGTCGTTACGGAGCTCTGTTCCATCCCGGAAACGGACACTCCGAAGCCTTTTTTCTGCACCACGCAAGATTTCTCATGCCCGGTTTCGACGCTCTTGCCCTGCCGGTCTGGCTTGACGCTCTGGGGAAAAATGTCGTGAAAAACGCCGTACGCTGGCTCAGGGACTGACGGAAAAAGCATGGGCAAGGCAGGCGCAGAGGAACACAGACCCCACATACCCCCATCCCGGACGGCTCCGCTTCTTCTGCTTCCGCCGCAAAGGATTTCCCGAAAAATCCACATCGTTCAAAAACGCGAAAACGGCCCGTCCACTTGGTGGACGGGCCGTTTTTCATGAAGCACCGACTCAATAACATGAGCCGTGCAACGCCGTAAGATCGTACTCGCCTACTGGCGTTCCTTTTCCCACTCTTCCTGGCAGGCGAGGCAAAGCCCCACCCCGGGAATGGCCTTGAGTCTGGCCTCGGGAATGGGTTCACCGCATTCACGGCAGCAGGGCTTTCCGTCTATCCATTCCGGGCCTTCCTGATAGCCGACATTCGCGGCCTGGCGCAGTGCGGATTCACGTTCAATTCTTTCCAGTTCCGTAGCCTGATCAAAAACATCCATACTCTGCTCCTGAAAGGCTCTTTTCTCCGGCTATGCCGAAAAAGAGCGTAAGGCAATAGACTGAGCGCACGGCCGGAGTAACCAGACGCCCAAACTCACGGAAAAGTCGGAACACTTTTCCCAAAATGACCTCAGGTTACATACTGCCCGGTACCGACAGGTCCTTTACCGGTATCTTGACCACAAGCTTCTTCACTTTTCCGCTGGAAGCCTTCTGGCAGGGCATATGCGCCTCACCGGGCAACACAAGGGCAAACATGCCCGGGATAAGACGGACGCGGGAAACACCTTCGGGCTTGTCGGCATAGAAGACAAGATCACGCGCGTCGTCACGCATGCTTTCCTTTTCCCCCCCATGCAGAGGAAACATATCAAGGTATTCGTCGCCGGAAAGCACGGCCTGAATATCGGCCATGAGGTCGTGCCCTTCATAGCGGGTCTGCGACTCAGGTTTAGGCTCATAGGTGTCCACGGAAACCATGACGCCTCCATTTTCAGGACCGCCGACCAGCGGATACTTACCGTCCGGCAGGGTCTCTCCCTGTGCCACGAGCTTCATCAGCTCGGGAAACAGCGCGCTCCAGAGAGAACCAAGAGAATACCGGGAACCACGTTCAAAAGTATCAATAATCATGATCAGTGAAACTCCACACTTCACAGCTCCCGCCGGAACATCCGGCCATGGCTGAACGATGGGCGAGAATGCCTTGGGAGTCAAATAATGTCAAGAGGTGAAACATTTTTCTGATAAAAAAAACAGAGCTTCTCCCTGCCCTGTTTCCGAAAAGTTCTTCATCGTACGGAATGCTTCTTTTCTCCGCGGAATCACGGGTCTGAAACAAAAAAGCACGCCATTCTCCTTAAACACGCCGGCTCCGGACAAAGCGGCCGAACTGAGCTGCGGCCAAACTGCAACCCAGAAAAAAAATTGCTCTTTTTTCTACGTAAACCACGCTTTTTCCGCGGCATATCCGCATGCCGCATTACTCTCACTTGTCAACGGCAGTTTTGCTCCCTCATGTTTCCGACCGAATCTGAAAAAATGGCTTTTTCATCCACCTGAGCCGGCTCTCCATCATGCCCGGGACTCGGACAGCAGCCGCAGCCTATATCACACAGGCAGGACACGTTTTTCCGAAATCCACGTCGCAACATCAATAATTTCCCCCTGACGGCCGGAACAAACCTCATGAAACGACCTGCACGTGCTGGTACGGGCGCACAGAGAATTTTTACTCTGCACGCCCGCTGTCAACAGCTGCTATCAAACGCCACGCTGAAGACGAATTCCATGTTTTCTCAACGTTCCACAGGCGTACCCGTCAGCGTTCTGCCCTGGAACTCGCCGGTAAGGGTTCGCAAAAAGGCTACGATAAGGGTCCGGTCGTTGTCGGACACAGGTATGCCCGAAAGATACCGGCCCATGACGGCGACGCTTTCATCCAGCGTAGCCACGGTTCCGTCATGCATATAGGGATGCGTGAGCTCCACGTTGCGCAGGTTCGGCACCTTGAAGCGGTGCATATCGTCCTTGTTGCCGGTAAAGCCCATAAGTCCCTTATCCGAATTCAAAGGCTCACCTCGTTCGGCAAAATAATCGGCTTTGAGATCCATATATTCAAAGGACTGTCCGCCCACACTGCGCCCCACATGACAGCTTGCGCAACGATACATTTTGAAAAGGCGGTAACCCTCCGCCTCCTCTGCCGTAATGGCAGCCTCATCGCCGCTCAGCCACTTGTCGAAACGGCTGTTCGGCGTAATGAGCGTCTTTTCATATTCGGCAATGGCGTCGGTAATGTTCTCTCCGCTCCATCCGTCGGCATATATCGCCCCGGCCTCGGCCGTGAGCTGTGCATCGGCGGAAAGTCTTTCAATGATTTCCTCCCATCCGGAGCACCCCATTTCAATAGGATTCAGAGGCGGACCGCCCGCCTGCTCCTGAAGATTTGCGGCCCGACCGTCCCAGAACTGACGGACGTTGAACACCGCATTGAACATGGTGGGAGCATTGATGTCGCCGAACTGCCTGCGTATGCCTTCCGAGAATCGGGCGTTGTCCGTGCCTGCCTTCTCATAGACATGACAGCCGGAGCAGGCCAGCGTACCGTCGGCGGAAAGGCGCTTGTCGTTGAAAAGCTTTTCACCGAGAGCCGCCTTCTTTACGTCCACGTCCACATGTGAGGGCAGAGGCTGCAAGGGTTCGTTTGCCCGCTGTTCCGAGGCCATACCCGTGGCATAATGGGCGGCACGGGTGCTTCTTACCCAATGCAGTATGGTCTCCTTGTCCTTATCCGTAAGTCTGCTTCCCCAGTGCACCACCGTGAACTTGGCCGGAGGCATGGTGTCGTTGAGCACCACCCATTCCATTTTAGCCAGCGCCACTTCACCTACAGGCTTGTCCTTCGCCGCCGTCACCAGCTCCTGATTCAAGTCCATGGCACGCAGACCATCGCGATAATCCTGTTCGATGATCTGCCTGATGCCCGGAATTCTCGAATAGAAGGGCAAATCGTAATTTCTGCTGTGGCAGGCCATGCACTTGTCAAGCACGATGTCCGACACCTCCTGAAATTTCTCCATGGACGGAATCTGTTGCAAGGGCCTTTTCCCCTGCTCCATCGAAGCATTTCCCTCCGCCGGCATGCTCATCAGTGCCGCCGCGCACAGCGCGGCCAGAGGCAGAAACATCTTCTTCATGGCTTTCTTCCTCGCGGCTTCTGCCGCGCCTTTTCCCCGCCGAAACGGCATACCCGCATAAAGGACGGGGCTGCTTCATGCAGACACGGGAGGAATGTTAAAAAAGTAACAATTATATAACAATAGTTATTATTATCAATAATTATAATTTTATTTCAAATTTCGCATTTTAAATACCTTCGCCGGCTGAAGAACAAAAATACGTAATTCTCCTGAAATCAAAGACAGCTGCACACGGAAATCTCCACAAGTCCAACTGAGGAAAATTGGCACGGCCAGAGTCAGCCATCTCCTCACGACGTCCCCTCCTCATTTTCGAAAAAAAGCACAGCAACTGCCGGAAGACATGCTGAAACGACTACCGTATAAAAAAACGCCATAGTCAGGACCACCCGTAAAACGGGTGGCTTGTTCAGCCCTGTAAGGGCTTGTTACTTACTCGCGCCTTAAGGGCGCCGGCTTGAACTTCTCTGGTCGGCGCCCTCTCTTTTTCAACAGTTCAAGC
>CALUPL010000069.1 GCA_944322635.1 uncultured Mailhella sp. | reverse complement strand
GCTTGAACTGTTGAAAAAGAGAGGGCGCCGACCAGAGAAGTTCAAGCCGGCGCCCTTAAGGCGCGAGTAAGTAACAAGCCCTTACAGGGCTGAACAAGCCACCCGTTTTACGGGTGGTCCTGACTCTATGAAGAAAAGCTATTTGTTGCCTTCCGTTTCCATGCGGTATTTCGCCACGTCATCCACACTGGCAAGAGGCATGTTGTGGGCACGGGCGAATTCCGCTACTTCGGGAAGACGGGCCATGGTTCCGTTTTCCAGTGTCAGCTCGCACAGTACGCCCGCCGGAGCGAGTCCGGCCATGCGGCACAGATCCACGGTCACTTCAGTATGGCCGCGACGTTCCAGAACTCCGTTGGGTTTGGCGCGCAGGGGGAATACGTGGCCGGGACGGTTGAGGTCTTCAGGTTTGGCGTCGGGAGCGATGGCGGCTTTTATGGTTGTGACGCGGTCGGCGGCAGAAACACCGGTGGTAACACCCTTGGCGGCTTCAATGGTCACGGTGAAGGCCGTGTGGTTCTTGTTGGTATTGTTTTGCACCATGGGGGGCAGGTCGAGCGCATTGGCTTTTTCGTCGGTCAGGCAGAGGCAGACAATGCCGCTGCATTCGCGGATGAGCAGGGCCATCTGTGCGGGCGTGAGCGTTTCGGCGGCGTAGATGAGATCGCCCTCGTTCTCGCGGTCTTCATCATCGACAATGAGCACGCCGTTGCCGCTTTTGAGAGAGGCTATGGCGCGTTCGACGCGTTCGCGGGGATTTCCGAAGGATTCAAGGATGGAAAGCTGACGCATGACAAACTCCTTTTTGGAGAATATCCGGCATCAGGGCGGCATAAGGCGCTGGGAGAGAGGAGAGGGGGTGCCTTCGCAGGAAGGCCTGGGATCCATTCTCTTTCGTCCGGACTGTTACCGTCGGCTCTGGATTTGCACCGGATCTGCGAATCTTCCCATGAAGCTTCGCCCGCGGGCTTCCGACCTGAGCCGGATCACCGCCGGTGGGGACTTTCACCCCGCCCTGAGAAATATGGCCTATTTTTAATACGTTCGTTCAGGGTGTCAAGAGCCGTGAGCGTGTTTTATATTTCTCTGTTACTTAAAGGAGACATCCGTATCCTTTACGCGTGCTACGTGTGTTCCAGATCGGAAGTCCGGCCGTTGACAGAGCCGCCCAAGCCTGAGAGAATGCCTGCTTGCCCGCATGTCCGGCACCTTCCGGCAAGGCAGGCTACCCTTATCATTCAGCGCCGCTACCGGCAGGAGCAATACAGTGATGACCATTGACGAACAGGTGAAGATCATACGTCGCGGCATAGTGGACCTTGTGAGCGAAGAGGACCTTCGCAAAAAACTGGCCCGCGACAAGCCTTTGAACATCAAGGTCGGTTTCGACCCCACCGCCCCCGACCTGCACCTCGGGCATACCGTGGTCATTCACAAGATGCGCCAGTTCCAGGAGCTGGGACATAACGTGACCTTTCTCATCGGCGACTTTACCGGCCGCATCGGCGATCCTTCCGGCAAGTCCAAGACCCGTCCTCCGCTGACCGAGGAAGATGTGAAGAAGAACGCCGAGACCTATAAGGAACAGGTGTTCAAGATTCTCGATCCTGCAAAGACCACCGTGAGCTTCAATTCCGAATGGGGCGACAAATTGACTCCCGCCGATTTTCTGCGTCTCATGTCGAGCTGCACCGTGGCGCGCATGATGGAACGTGACGACTTTGCCAAGCGCTACCGCGAAAATTCGCCCATTGCCATTCATGAGTTCATGTATCCGCTGCTCCAGGCATACGATTCCGTCATGCTGCACACCGACGTGGAAATGGGCGGCACCGACCAGATTTTCAACCTGCTCATGGGACGCACGCTTCAGGGGCATTACGGCATGGAGGCCCAGTGCGCTCTTACCATGCCTCTGCTGGTGGGGCTCGACGGCGAACGCAAGATGTCCAAGTCCTACGGCAACTACATAGGCGTCATGGAATCGCCTTCCGATCAGTTCGGTAAGGCCATGTCCATTTCCGATGATCTCATGTGGAACTGGTACGAGCTTATTTCCGTGAAGTCTCTGGAAGAAATTGCCGACATGAAGGCACGTGTGGAGGCCGGTTCCCTTCATCCCAAGCTGGTCAAGGAAGAACTCGCCATGGAAATCGTGGCCCGCTACCACGGTGCCGATGCGGCTCGTGCCGCCCGTGAGGAGTTCAACAACGTGTTCAGAAAGGGCGGCATTCCCGAAGACGCCATTACCTGGAGCGTGAATTCGGCTGAGGACGACTGCACTCCCGTGGCCATTCTTGCCGCTACCGGTCTTGTGCCTTCCCGCGGCGAGGCCAAGCGCAAGATTGCCGCCGGATCTCTCAAGGTGAACGGGGAAAAGCTTACCGACGGTCTTACCGCGTTGCCAGCCGGTGAATATACGCTCAAGTACGGTAAGAAGGGCTTCGTCGTCCTTACCGTGAAATAGGGGCTGCCATGAATGACATCAAGCCGGAACCTTTCGGCCGCTGCGCCGACGATCGCTGTCCCGGTCACTGCCCGTACCGCGACCCGGAACTCATGACACCGGAAGGGCGCGCCCGGCTGCTCGATGCCCGACGCCCGGCCGAAGGAGAACCCTGGCCAGCCAAGGTGGTACACGTGACCTGTCAGCCGGAAGACACGCTGGTGGATGTGCCCCGCGTGAAGGCCAAGAACGTGGGAATACTGCTGAATACCCTGGGGCTTCGACAGGGCACGGCCATAGTGGCCTGCGGAGACACGTTGCTTACGCCGGATACGCCGCTTTACCCGAATCAGCGTATTCTGGTGAGAAAGGTCATGAGCAGCGGCTAGTGCCGTAGAACGTCCGGAATGGCCGTTATGTCCTGTTCCGGCCGGAACAGGCATTTTCCGGGAAATAAAGTATGGTGTTTCCTGTCCGGTCGAATTTCCGGAGAGTTCATTCTTTTCGTCCTTTATTTAAATGAATATCAGGCCCGTACGTGCGGAAGTTCCGCCCGTGCGGGCTTTTTTGATCGGGAGACTTGAATTTTTGGACGGTTTTTCTGTTGTGTCTGTTGCGCAAGAAGAGTGCGTGTGCATACAGAAGGGCATATGGTTGCCTAAGCCCTTTATTTTTTGTGACCGGCATGTCCGGAGCGGAGTTTTTTTTCGTCCGGAACAATGTGACCGGAGTTGCTTCCGTCGGAGGAAAATTTTTGTCTGAGCTTCCGAAATCCATTGTCTGCGCGCCCTGCGACGTGTTTTTTTCAGACACGAAGGTCTGACTCTTCCTAGCCTTTTGGGAAGACTTTTTCAGCTTTCTTGCTGAAATAAGAGACAATTCCCCTTGACTCCGCAAGGCCCGTGCTTATTTGAATGTCGATGCGGAAAAATGAAGCATCACAGGAGACAATGATATGGGTGTGGCTTACAAGGATTACTACAAGTTGCTGGGCGTGGAGCGTTCGGCATCAAAGGACGAAATCTCCAAGGCTTACAAGAAGCTCGCCCGCAAGTATCATCCCGACCTGAATCCCGGCGACAAGAACGCCGAGGAGAAGTTCAAGGAAATCAACGAAGCGTACGAAGTTCTCAAGGACGATGAGAAGCGCCGCATGTACGATCAGCTCGGCCCGAACTGGAAGGACGGGCAGCAGTTCACCGGCGGCCCCGGTTTTGAGAACTTCAACTTCAATTTCAACGGAGCGCAGGGAGGCTTCAGCGGCGTGAACAGCGACTTTTTTGAAGCGTTGTTCGGCCAGATGGGCCGTGGAGGCTTCGGCGGACATGAGGGGTCAGACCCCTTCGGTTCGTTTGGTGGAAGCTACAGCCGGCGCTCGCGTCGCGGCTCCGACGTGGAAGCCGAAATTGAGATTACGCTGGAAGAGGCCCGCAGAGGCGGAACCAAGCAGGTCACGCTTTCGGGTGCAGGTACGTCGAGCAATCTGCAGATAACCATTCCTGCCGGCATACGCGACGGAGGCAAGCTCCGCCTGCGCGGCAAAGGCAACCCTGGCAATCCCGCCGGCGACCTGTATCTGACCGTCCGCTATGCGAAGCACCCCGTGTTCCGTGTGGACGGGCTGGATGTGACCTGCGACGTGACGTTGCAGCCCTGGGAAGCCGTGTTCGGAACGAAGAAGAGGGTGCCCACGCTGGACGGCGAGGTGGAAATGAACATTCCGGCCGGAAGTTCCAGCGGACGGCGTCTGCGTATTCGCGGACGCGGACTGGGACCGGCCACGGGGCGAGGCGACGAATATGTGACCGTTGCCATCAGTGTGCCGAAGCCGGAAGATCTGAATGACGAACAGCTGAAACTGTGGAAGGCTCTTGCCGGACAGAAGTAAGCTGCCGGAGTGATATAAAGAGGTGGGATATGGCGATTAAAACTGTAACCGCGTGTTCTCCCGCAGCCTCTGCGCTTGTAGCCTGGACCGAATTTCTGGAACAGACGGGCACGCCGGTGGAACGTGTCCGGGAGCTCATGGAACTCGGCTGGCTGGAACCGGCAAGCCGGGCCACCCATGCCGTCTTTTTCCGCCGTTCCGATATTTATCGTACCAGAAAGCTGACGCGACTGTGTGAGGACTTCGAGATGCCCTGCGTAGCAGGGACCATCATCGTGGATCTTCTGGACCGCATAGCGGATCTGGAAACGCGCCTGAGAGAGCTGGAACGCCGTTAGCATTCTGGTCTGAGCAAGGCACGGGAAGTTCAGGGAGCTGCTCTCCTGAACGGATGATTTTAAGAGCAAATCAACGGTTTCGGCCGGGCCGGAACCGATTTTCTGAAGTGCGGGATGCAGAGGCCGTCAGGCCCGTGTCTGTGAATCGGCGAGCCGTGCGGCTGCCCGAGTTTGCGGCGCTTGTTGCCGTGACATCTGCACTCCGCAGGGAGGATTTTTTATGGATATGAACAGACTGACCGTGAAAGCGCAGGAGGCTCTGGGCGAGGCTCAGAACATTGCCCTCATGCGCAATCATCAGGAAGTGGACGTCGAGCATCTCGCCCTTGCCCTCATCAGGCAGAAGGACGGGCTTGTGCCCGGCATACTCGGCCGCATGAATGCGAAGCCCGAGGTTATAGCCGCCGAACTGGAACAGGCTCTCGACAAGAAGCCTTCCGTTACCGGCTCCGGCGTCGATCAGCAGACCATACGCATCACGCAGCGTCTGGCCCGCGCTCTGGCCCAGTCCGAAGAACTGGCCCGTCGTCTGAAGGACGAATACATCAGCGTGGAGCACATTTTCGCCCAGCTCATTGAAGCGGGCGGAGCCATGGGTGACATCTGCCGCAAGAACGGCATCGATCAGGAAAAGTTTTTGCGTGCCACCGCCGAAGTACGCGGCGGTCAGCGCGTGACTTCCGCCAGCCCCGAGGATACCTACGAGGCTCTTTCCAAGTACGGTCGTGATCTTGTGGAAGCCGCGGGCAAGGGCAAGCTCGATCCCGTCATCGGACGTGATCAGGAAATCCGCCGCACCATCCGCATTTTGTCCCGCCGTACGAAGAACAACCCTGTTCTCATTGGTGAAGCTGGCGTTGGTAAGACCGCCATCGTGGAAGGCCTTGCTCATCGTATCGTGAAGGGCGATGTTCCTGAAGGCTTGAAGAACAAGAAGCTCATCGCTCTGGACATGGGTGCTCTTATTGCTGGCGCCAAGTACCGCGGTGAGTTTGAGGAACGCCTGAAGGCCGTGCTTAACGAAGTGCAGCGCGCCGAAGGCCGCATCATTCTGTTCATCGATGAACTGCATACCATCGTGGGTGCAGGCAAGACCGATGGTGCCATGGACGCGAGCAACCTGCTCAAGCCCATGCTGGCCAGAGGTGAGCTGCACTGCATAGGCGCAACCACCATTGATGAGTACCGCAAGTACATTGAGAAGGACCCGGCTCTGGAGCGTCGTTTCCAGCCTGTACTGGTGGACGAACCCAATACCGAGGATGCCATTTCCATTCTGCGCGGTCTGAAGGAACGTTTTGAAGTGCATCACGGCGTGCGTATCAGCGACTCCGCCATCGTGGAGGCCGTGGTGCTTTCGCAGCGCTACATTTCCGACAGACAGCTGCCGGACAAGGCCATCGACATCATCGATGAAGCCGCGGCCATGATCCGTACGGAAATAGATTCCCTGCCTTCCGAACTTGATGAAATTAACCGCAAGGTCATGCAGCTGGAAATTGAACGTGAGGCTCTGCGTCGCGAAACCGACGACGCCTCCCGCGAACGTCTCCAGAAGCTGGAAAATGAGCTCGCCGACCTGCGCGGAACGCAGACTACCCTGCGTACCCGCTGGGAAGAGGAAAAGAAGACCATCAACGGCGTGCGCAAGCTCAAGGAAGAGATTGAGCAGACCCGCCATCAGATTGAAGAGGCGGAGCGCTCCTACGATCTGGCCAAGGCTTCGCAGCTCAAGTATGCCACGCTCCCCGAGCTTGAAAAGAAGCTCAAGGAAACAGAGGAAAAGGCTGCTGCCGCAGGCGACGGCAAGGAAAACCGTCTGCTTCGTGAAGAGGTCGGTCCCGACGACGTGGCCGACATCGTGGCCCGCTGGACAGGTATTCCCGTCACACGTCTGCTTCAGTCGGAACGGGAAAAGCTCCTGGAGCTGCCTGCCCGTCTGCATGAGCGCGTGATCGGTCAGGACGAGGCCGTGCAGGCCGTGTCCGATGCCGTGCTGAGGGCCCGCGCCGGACTTTCCGACCCGCATCGTCCTCTCGGTTCTTTCATCTTCCTCGGTCCTACTGGTGTCGGTAAAACCGAACTGTGCAAGGCTCTTGCCGAAGCGCTGTTCGACACCGAGGACAACATGGTTCGTCTCGACATGAGCGAATACATGGAGAAGTTCTCGGTATCCCGCCTCATCGGTTCGCCGCCAGGATATGTCGGTTATGAAGAAGGCGGCCAGCTCACTGAGGCCGTGCGGCGCAAGCCCTACAGCGTGGTGCTCTTCGATGAGGTGGAAAAGGCCCATCCCGACGTATTCAACACGCTTCTGCAGCTTCTGGATGACGGCCGACTGACCGACAGCCAGGGACGTACCGTGGACTTCCGCAATACCATCATCATCATGACCTCCAACATCGGTTCTCCCATCATGCTGGACGGCATTGACGACAAGGGTGAATTCAAGCCCGGTGTGCGCGACGCGGTTATGGCCGAACTCAAGAAGTTCTTCCGTCCTGAGTTCCTGAACCGTGTGGATGAAACCGTCATGTTTTATCCGCTGCGTGCCGATCAGATCGGTGCCATTGTGGATCTGCAGATCAAGAGTCTGCAGAAGAGACTCGACGAGCGCAAGATCACTCTTGAGCTTTCCGATGATGCCCGCAAGTTCATTGCGGAAACGGCCTATGATCCCGCCTACGGCGCTCGTCCGCTCAAGCGTTGGATACAGCATAATCTGGAAACCAAGCTCGCCCGTGCCGTCATCAGCGGTGAGATCCGTGACGGTTGGAAGGTGCGTGTGGTCGTCGATAGAAACGAGGAGGGCGGAACCCTGAGATTCGAGAGAGTGGAAGGGTAAGCCTGCCGTGCATTACGGAGCGGCTCGTGATTTCATGAGCCGCTCGTTCGGATGCGGAGTTCATTCCGCATCCGAAAAAGCGTCTTGTGCGTTATCTGTGCAGGACGCTGCTTGTCAGGACATATGCCTTGAGAAGCATTCCGTTTTGAGGTCGTTCCGCTGCCGGAACGGCCGGATGAAAGCCCGTTATGCCGAATTTCGGCATGACGGGCTTTTTTTATGCTCGGCTGCAGACGGAAAATGAGGTATGGCGTCTGAGTCTCTCAGAAAAAGAGCATTTCTTCCGGAGAGGGCGCACGTTCGGAGGGAAAAGGCGGTTTCTTTAATGCAGATGTATGATGCATGCGATATGTTGATTTAATGTCGTTTATACTTTTTATATTTATAGCAAAAGATGATAATTTTTGCCTGTAAGAATGTTAATTGAGAGAATTTTTTCGCTGTACTATGATATAGTGAAGAGTAATGTTGAATATTTTATATGCTGGTTATGCGAACCTTTGAAAAAAGTAAAAAAAATTGCTGAAAATTATGTTTTTAACATATTTTTAACAAAAAAATATCGCTTTCGTGCAGAAGATGGTGACAAGGTCTTCCCATGGAAAAAGAGGGATTTTCCATATTGGCCTCATGAACCGTTTTCAAAGGAATGATTGAAATGAAAAAACTTACTACACTTCTTCTGGCGGCCGGCATGATCTTTGCCGCCACCGCTCCTGCTTCCGCCGTCGATGTGAAGATGGACGGCCAGTACCTGTTCAACTTCATTACCGGTGAGCGTGCCGGAACCGGTCAGAATTTCGACAACGCTGGTCAGCGTCTGCGTCTCGGCATGACCTTTACCGCCAATGAGAACCTCTCCGGTTACTTCCAGGTTCAGGTCGGCTCCGGTTCCGACAAGACCTCCAACTATGATTGGGGTACTGATACCACCGGCAACAGCGGCAAGATCGGCATGCGCCAGATGTACATCGACTGGCTGATTCCCCAGACTGCCGTAAAGGTTCGCATGGGTCGTCAGCTTGTTGGACTTCCTGAAGATGCCTTCGGCAAGAACGCCGTCATGCATCCCGGATGGCAGGGCCGTGACGGCATTACCGTTGCCGCTCCCGTGACCGACTGGCTCGATGTCTCCGCCTTCTGGCTGCGTGGTGCCTATGCGAGCGAGGGCGCCGATGATTTCGGTTCCGGCAACGATACCGACCAGTCTGAAAAGACCGATTTCTTCGGCGTTGTTACGAACTTCAAGTTCGACGGCTTCTCCTTCTCTCCCTATGTGATGTATGCCTCCGTGGATAAGGGAGCTTCCCCCGACGGCAGCACCGACCAGCTGTACGGTACCCCTCTGGGCTATCCCTATGACTCGACTCTCGGCATGATCCGCGGCGACGGCAATGCCTTCTGGGCCGGTACCAACTTCGTCATGAGCTACTTCGATCCCTTCGTGCTGAAGATCTCCGGCGCTTACGGCATGATCGCCTATGACGGCGGTGATTTCGGTGAAGATGTGGGCAACCCTCAGGATCGTAACGGCTGGTACATTCAGGCCAAGGCTTCCTACAAGACTGCGTACGGTACGCCCATCTTAGGCGGCTGGTATGCCTCCGGTGACGACAGCGATGTGCAGTACCTTGGTCAGGGCTGGATTCCTTCGTGGGCCGGTCGTTTCCATCCCACCTTCGGCTATTCCGGCGGTGAGTTCGGCATGTACGACAACAACACCCGTCATGCCATCGGCGGCACCTGGGGCCTTCAGGCCGGTATTGAAGACGTCAGCTTCCTGCAGGATCTGACCCACAAGTTCACCGTCACCTGGTTCCAGGGCACCAACGAAGCCGGTGAGGCTCTCAATGCCATGAAGGGCAGTTCTGCCGTCAATCCCGTCAAGTACATGACCAAGAACGATAACGCTGTGGAATTCAACCTGGCCAACACCTATCAGATTTATAAGAATCTGAGCGTGTGCCTCGAACTTGCCTACATCATCACCGATTACGACAAGGGCGATCATCGTGCCTGGGCTGCCGCCAATGAAACCGACAAGGATTCCTGGAGCACTGCTCTGACCTTCCAGTATCTGTTCTAATTCACCTTCGGTGTATTGGAGCGGCTGAAAGGCTCATAAGCAAGCGGGAAAGGCCATGTTCCGACCTTTCCCGCTTTTGTTTTTTTATAAGAAGATATTTGATTTTCCATTTATATGTCGGCTGTTTTCAGAGCTGGCTACCCCCTGAGAGGGGAAAGGGAGACATCTCCCGACGGATCGTTTTCTGAGAGGCGGTAAAAAGCGTTTTTGAAATTGTTTCAGATTTATTATCAAAATATTAAATATTCTTTCATAGTATGAAATAATGTTTTTTCATGGAACATGATGAATATTTATATGTAATATATGACTATATTCTTTTGAAGTGTTCCATGATCATTCTTGAGTTCTGGCTGTTCAGAAAGCAGTGACTTTGAAGGGATGCTCTTTTGGGAAAAGATTGACGTGTTGCACATAGATAATACGGATATTTTCTTGCTGTAACATACGCTTGTTCTATCGATGAACGACTTTCGAGATGTCGTCGGTGTGTTTGTCGATATCTGCCGGAAAACAGAGTTCAAAGCCGTCGTTTGTCTGGGTTCCGGGACATGAAACTATGAACTATGTGTAATTGAGAGGTCCTGAGAGCATGGAATCTTTGCTATCGGAAAAAGGGCTTCGCTTGCTTATCGTGACAGAGGATGAAGAGTTCGCCCGGAGTTTGTATGATTATCTTGTGCCGCTCGGCTACAACATGGACAGAGCTTCCAGCGGGACTTCCGGCTGGAAAAGGGCGGCCTCCAGTTCTTATGAGCTTCTTCTCATCGATATGGCCCTTTCAGGCATGGACGGACTTACCCTGTGCCGTCGTCTCCGGGAAGAGGTAGGTCTGGAAACTCCCGTTCTGCTTTTCATGAACGGGGAGTCTCTGGAAGCCAGAGTCCTGGGTCTGAACTGGGGAGCGGATGCTTTTGTCAGTAAATCCGTCGATCTGCGGGAACTTGAGGCCATAATGCGCGCTATAGTACGCCGTACGGGATCCCGGCCGCAGTCACGTTGTCTGAGCTGGGCGGGACTTGAGCTTGATGCCTATACGCACACGGTTACCTGTGAAGGAACCCCTCTGCAGCTTCGTCCCATAGCCTTCACCATATTGGCACGACTGATGCGCCAGGCCCCCGGAGTGGTGACCCGCAAGGATCTGGAGTACGAGATATACGGGGAGTTTCCCCCGGACAGCGACTCGCTCCGTACCCATATTCATTCCTTGCGCAAGGCTCTTCAGCAGGCGGGAAGACCCATACTGAAAACGGTCACGCATGTAGGGTACTGCCTGCTTTCCTGGCCGCTTTCCGAAGACGTTCCTTCGGAATGACGTTGCCGGTTCCATCGTGTTCTTCGGGCGTGCAGGCAGTGTCGAAACGCTGGCGGCACATTGTCTGCATGGTGCTTTTCCGCGTCGTTATTCTGACAGGATGAGCCCGTCATCTGAAAACGCGCGGCGATGTGTCTGCAGCATCAGTTTTTCGTCGTTTTTTCCGCCTCCCGATGTCTTGTGTCGAATCCGGAGCAGTGTCCTGCTATGGTGTCGATATAGTCTTCGTAATTATCCAGATAGAAGGAAAGGGCGCGGGAGAAGTTTACGCCCAGCATGCCGTCCACGAAGAGCTGACACACCTCCTGCACATTGAGCAGAATGCTCTGAAAACGGGCCAGAACGATGCGTTCCTCACGGGTCATTTCTCTGATCAGCGCGAGGAGCGTCTGCTGGGCGCACGGCTGGTAATACCAGAAGTACATGAGATCCAGAGCATTGATGATGCTTTCCATCTGAAGGGCGCGGGCCTTTTCCTGACTCGTGAACCGTATGAATTCTCTCGGCTGGGCGAGCAGAGCCAGCATGTCCTTGTCGGGAAAGGCGAGTTCCAGTCTGGTGTAGCAGTCGAAAAGCTGCTTGAGCTTGGTGCGGTAGTCCCATGCCCGCAGGCGGTAGTTGTTGCGTCTGTCGGCCGTGGACTCTATGACGCCGGCGACGGTGTCGGAAGCGAATTTCGAAACGATGGCCGCTGCGGGAATAAGAATCTGTTCCGGCGGAATGCTGATGATGAGCGGGAAAACGGAGTAGAGAACGGAATTGTAGAGCATGGCCACGGGAATGGCCAGCACGCTGCGGAAAAAGTTTCCTATGATGGCGGTTCTCGGAAATCCGCGATAGATATTGTGCGACGAAATATAGATGCCGTTGGCAAGGGCAATGATGGAAAATACCAGCAGGGAAGCGTTTTCCACGGTAAGGCCGAGCACACGGCTGAGCAGAAGGTTTCGCGTGATGCCTTCCAGCAGAATGACGGATATGCCCGTGTACATGAGTGAATCGCACACTCTGGACCAGTTGACGAATTTTTTCCAGGAAAGCAGCATGTTCTTGCGTACGCCGCCGCCGGCGATGACGGCCTGAATGACGTTGCGCACGCCGGTGATGCCGAACCATATGGGAGCGCCGAACCAGGCCAGAACCCACCACTCCTGCGTGTTCAGGAAGGTGAGCATGGCGGGAATGAACCCGAGGAGCACCTTGAGAATGTTGGAAAATGTGGTGTTCAGATAGGCTCGTCCGCCGCTTTTTTCCTGTTCCTCCGTTTCCTCCGTGTGTTTTTCGGAAAATCCGTTGGATTTTTCCATGGTGAGACCGCCCATGGTGACAAGATTGCCGGGCTGTTCTATGCGCACGTCGTCATAGAGAGGCTCCCATTCCCGGGTACGGCTCATTCCGCATGTTATGAGTCCCAGTGTGCGGCGCAGCCATGAAACAAGGGCGGAAGTATGTCCCTGCGGATGATATTCTTCCCTGTAGCCCAGCTGTATGCGCAGGGGAAGGGTTACGGAGCTTATGTACCTGCTGCCCTTCAGACGTTTTCTTGCCGAGCCGGGGAGCGTTTCCGGCACGGCGAGTCCCATGCCGTAGCGGTTTCCGAGATGACTTGTGGAATCCGTACCCATGTGGCTGGCCAGCGGCGCGTATTTGTAGAGTGCCTGCAGTGCGGGAATGTCGGCAAGAATGGCGCGGAATTTTGCACAGCGGGCCTGCGTGTCGGGGCAGCATTCGCAATCGAACCTCCGGAGCATGCCGCGCAGCATTTTCTTGAGCAGCATGACGTCGCCCTTGTTGATGGCAACCTGAAGGTCGTTGATTTCCTTGAGGTGCGAAAGATTGCCGTCATGCCATTCCTTGACGTTGAAAAGCTCCAGATGCGTTATGAACCCCTGACCGTCCCACAGTATTTCCAGCACGTCTTCTGCCGTGAGCCCGGCAAGCTGAAGGGTGATTCGGTAGCCGCTGCGCAGGGAGCTCAGCCTTTCGAGAAGCTGCGGCACGCTGAGACGCAGAAGTTCGGGGCGGGGGTCGTCATCGGATACGGGCGGGTCTTCCGGCGAGGGAAGCTCCGGGTTGCACTCCGGAGCAAGACAGCTGTCGTGAATGACGGAAGGCGTGAACTCGTCCATGCGTTGAATGCGGCGCAGAAGCTCCGCCCGGCGTTTGTCGTCGGCTTCTTCAAGCTCCATGGTGAGGGCTTCGATTCTCTCCTGAAATTTCGGAAGAAGTGCCTTGTGGGCGAATTCGGCAAGATGCAGCAGGGAGGGCTGGCCGTTGCCCACGAAAGTGAGGAAGGCTTCTTTGTCCAGCGTGGTGACGGGAATGCCGAGATCGCGCGTGAGCGCCGGGGCATGCTTGCTGTTCCACAAGTCGAGGGTGGCCATGACATGACTCTGAATCCATCGCGAGGCCTGCCGTCCTTCGTTCATGAAGGCACGCATGGCGTTGGAACTGAGGAATTCCAGAAAATCCTCAATGTCGGAAAAGCCGCGCGGCGCCCATATGAAGTTGACGTATTTTCCGCGGAAGGCTGCCCGGAATTCAAGCCCTATGCGTACGGAAATGCCCATGATGGAGGCGGCGCTCAAAAGTTCCCGCGCAACTTCAAGATCCACGTAGTTGTAGTACACCACGGTAAGGTACCGTATGCCTTTGACCCAGGCGTCCATGATGAGAAAGGTGGCGTTTTTCCGCCCCTTGGTGTTGGAATCGTGAACATGATGGTCCATGGTGAGCTGATTCCATTCTTCCGGCATTTCCATGAGATGATGGCGGGTAAGAAATTCCCGCACTATGCGGGGATTGCCGGAGACGGCCTTTCGGAAATCATGAATCAGTCTGAGCTGCGTTTCCTCGTCGTTGCGCGAGCGTATGATGGCCTTCATGATTTGTATGAGAACGCGGCCCGTGTTGTAGCGGAACGTGGTCTGGGCGCTGTGCAGCACTTCGTCGTGCAGAGTGCGCAGCGCGCCGAGTCGGTCTTCCGCAGGCCCCGCCTTGGTGAGGCTGCCGAGAAGGTTGATGACTGCCTGGGCCATGCGGAATTCATGAGAGGTGGAGAGATTCAGAATGCCGTGGGGATGAAGCCTGGCATTGAAGATTTTGTGCTCAAGGTCGGAGGAGGGGCCGTAGTCGATGATGCCGTTGATCATCTTCATAAGGGCTCTGTCCTGCCTGTCGAAAAAAAGCATGTCGGCCATGGGATGTATCCGTTATGCACCCCTGCAAGGGGAAAAGGAATATTTGTAACGATTCTGTCATATATACGTTCATAAAATATCATTCGTCAACAATGGGAATTTTTTTTATGACAATTTCTTTATAATCTTGTGAAAAAATAAAATATAAAGGACAAATGGAATTTTCTTCATGACATTTTTTGTTACAAACTTGCTCCGTATGTCATGACATATAACAAACGGTATTCGTTTCCGGGGCATATTCTGAAATGCGACGAACAGAAAATCCGGGAGAGGGAAACGATGCCCCTGAAAAGGATGAGGCTTCCGTTTCGAACGCAACGGAGCTGAAGCAGGATGAGGCCGGGCAAAGGAGACTTTTGCTGCGGACGGTAAGACGGCAGGGGGGGAGGTACGGCGATGCTTTTTCCTTGTCCTCGGCGGGGAGAGACTGCTGCCATTTTCCTGAATGTCGAACGGAGTTCCTGTCCATGGCATTTTTACCGGGACGAGGAGAAAGTCGATTCATGGCGCGGCAGGATTCGGAGAGTTTTTTCGTCGTGAGACGGCGTACGCCCGCCGTTACGACATGAAAAATCCCCTTCGGAAGGAAATTCCGAAGGGGAGAAGCGTTCGGTCACGCCCGCAGGTTCAGATGGTCTGATAGGGCTTTTTGCCTTCTTCGTACAGATCTCCGCCGTAGCAGTCGGCTACGACGGTGACGGGGAAGTCCTTCACCTCCATGGCGGCCAGGGCTTCGGGGCCGAGTTCAGGCCAGGCCAGTACGGTGTAGGATGTGATGCAGCGGGAAATGAGCGCAGCAGCCCCGCCTGTGGCCGCGAAATAGACGCAGACGTTGCTGCGTATGGCATCCATGACGTTTTTTGATCGGTTGCCCTTGCCTATCATGCCGGCAAGTCCCAGTTCCATGAGCCGGGGAGCGTAGGCGTCCATGCGGCCGGAGGTCGTGGGGCCTGCGGACCCTATGGGTCTGCCCGGTCTGGCGGGGGTAGGTCCGACGTAGTAAATGAGCTGTCCGGCCGGGTCGAAGGGGAGGGATTCCCCTCTGTCGAGGGCTTCGATCATGCGTTTGTGGGCCGCGTCGCGTGCGGCATAGATGGTGCCGGTAAGAAAGACAAGGTCGCCTATGTTCAGCTTGCGGATGTCGTCGCGGGAAAGGGGCGTGGTAAGATGATGGGTAACGGGCATGATTATTCCTCACAGCACGGCTTTTGCGTGACGCGCGGCGTTGCAGTTGATGTTCACGGCTACGGGCAGACTGGCGATGTGCGTGGCGCAGAACTCGACGTTTACCTTGAAGGCGGTGACGCTTCCGCCGAGTCCTGCGGGACCGGTGCCGAGTTTGTTGACAAGGTCCAGAAGTTCGTCTTCCAGCTGTGCGTAGCGCGGATCGGAATTGCGGCTGTTCACGTCTCTGGCGCAGGCTTTTTTGGCGCACAGGCAGGCCGTTTCCATGTTGCCGCCGATGCCTACGCCTATGACCATGGGAGGGCACGGGCTGGCTCCGGCGTGACGCACGGTTTCCACCACGGCTTTTTTCACGCCTTCCAGACCGTCTGCGGGCACGAGCATGTGCAGGGCCCCCTTGTTTTCGCTGCCTGCGCCCTTGGGGGCAAGGCACAGGGTGATGCGGTCACCGGCAACAAGGCGTATGTGGATGATGGCCGGAGTGTTGTCGCCGGTATTTCTGCGTTCGAAAAGCGGTTCCTCCACCGAGGACTTGCGCAGATATCCTTCCGTGTATCCCTTGGCAATGCCCTGATTGACGGCGTCTTCAAAAAGTCCGCCGGTAATGTGGACGTCCTGTCCTATTTCGGCGAACACCACGGCAAGACCGGTATCCTGGCAGATGGGAACGTTTTCCGAGGCGGCTATGCCTGCGTTCGTGATGAGCTGGTCGAGCACGTCGCGTCCGGTGGGGGAAAGTTCGCATTCTCTGGCATGACGCATGGCGTCGAGCGTGGATTCCGGGAGACGGCAGCAGGCTTCTATGGCCAGTCTGGCCACGGTATCGCGTATGAGTTCAACGGAAATTTCTCGCATGGTGACTCCTGTGGCGGTGATTCCTTCCGACCATAGGACTTTTCCCCGGGAAAATAAACCGAAGCGGAACTGTCCGTTGTCGGCGGAAGGGCATGAAAAAAGCCCGACCGGACATGAAGTGGTCGGGCCTGAAAAGGAATGCCGCGTGGCGTTACATCTTGGTGATGACGGACTTGACGGACACGTGGTCGAGCTGGCCGATTTTGCCTGTCATGGCGGAAATGGCTTCATTGCTGCCGTCCACGGCAATGGAAATGATGGACACGCCTCTGTCGCGGTAGGGTATGCCCAGGCGGCCGACGATGATGTCGGAATACTGATGCAGAATGGCGTTCAGAGCGGCGGAGGCCTCAAGATCTTCCACGATGATGCCGACAATGCCGAGGCGGTTTTCTTCCATGTTTTTTCTCCTGTAAAAAGGTATTCCTTCAAGAATGCGGCGCGAGCGGCGGCACTCGTGAAGAGGAATTTCTTCCCGGATGGACGGAGACTTTCAGGAATGTCGGCCGTTGTCAAGGATAGATGGCCGTGCGGGAAAAGCTTCGTTCAAAAAGGGGCTTTCATGAAAGCCCGGTAGGAGAAAGCCTCTTGCCTCATGGGGCAAAAAGCGTATGATGCCTCCATCCGACCGGCGGATTCATCTTCCGGAAGGTTACGCCGCTTCCGTGCGGCTTTTGTTACGGTGTCCCGACTGCAAAGAAGAGCCTTGTGTTTCATTCTGAGCAGAAAGGTCTGTGCTGCCCCCGCCTGTCTTCTGTTTTTTGCGGAAATTTTCGACTGCCGGGCGCCTTTCCTTGCGGACAGGCGCCTTTTTTATTTGAGCGCGCCATGATGAACGGCAGTTTTTGCCATGGCCGGCGTGAGCCGGGGCGGATTTCCGCCGGGGGATTGTCATGTACGATGTTCGTTCGCTCGATTCCAACGAGTTCATCGACAACGCCGAAATTCTGGAATCCTTGGAGGAAGGAAGGAAACTTGCCTCCGACAGAACCGAGGTGGAACGTATTCTGAACAAGGCCCGCGAATGCCGCGGGCTTACGCATCGCGAAGCTGCGGTGCTGCTCTTTGTGGATGACGAGGAAACTCTGAAGAGCATGTATGCGCTGGCCCGCGAAATCAAGGAGCACATTTACGGTCGGCGCATCGTGATGTTCGCCCCTCTGTATCTTTCCGACTACTGTGTGAACAACTGTCGCTACTGCGGCTTTCATGCCAGCAACAAGACGGTTCGCCGCAAGCTTTCTCAGGAGGAGCTGAGGGAAGAGGTGCTTGCGCTGGAAGCGCTCGGACACAAGCGTCTTCTTCTGGAAGCGGGAGAGGATGACCGCAACTGTCCCATCGATTACATTCTTGAATGCATGCACACCATTTATTCCACGAAGCTGCGCAACGGCTCCATTCGTCGCGTGAATGTGGATATTGCCGCCACAACGGCGGAGAACTACCGCAAGCTCAAGGATGCCGGACTCGGTACCTACATTCTTTTTCAGGAAACCTACCATAAGCCCACCTATGAGTTCATGCACATGGGCGGTCCCAAGGCCAACTATGAATGGCATACTGAGGCCATGGACAGGGGAATGCTCGACGGCGGACTGGACGATGTGGGCATAGGCGTGCTTTTTGGTCTCTATGACTGGCATTATGAAGTCATGGGCCTGCTCATGCATGCGGAACATCTTGAAGCCGTGGCAGGTGTGGGACCGCACACCATTTCCTTCCCCCGTCTGCTGCCGGCCGAGGGCGTGGACTATTCCGCCTACAGACTGGTGAACGACAGGGATTTCAAGCATCTTATTGCAGTCACGCGTCTGGCCGTGCCCTATACCGGCATGATACTCACCACCAGAGAATCTGCCGAATTTCGCCGGGAGCTGCTCGACATAGGCATGTCTCAGATGAGCGCAGGCTCCTGCGTGGGCGTGGGCGGTTATGCCCATCCGGGCAGGATCGTCCCCGGGGAAGCTCCTCAGTTTCATCTGGCCGACGAGCGCAAGCCTGAGGATGTGCTCAAGGGACTCGTGCGGGACGGCTATCTGCCGAGCTTCTGCACGGCGTGTTACCGGTCCGGTCGTACGGGCGACCGTTTCATGCCGCTGGCCAAAAGCGGAGAGATAAGCAACTGCTGCCAGCCCAACGCCATGCTTACCTTCAAGGAATATCTGCTGGACTATGCCGATGACGAGCTGCGTGCTCTCGGCAACCGCATGATCGACGATGAGCTTGCCCGCATCAGCCGGGAGAACCGCAGAAATCAGACGGCGCTTTACTTGAAAAGACTGGAGCAGGGCGAAAGGGATTTGCGCTTCTAGGGGCATGGCGGGGCGGATGTTGCAGCTGCATCCTGCCCTCTGCCGATGTGTTCCGGGTTTTGTGCCGGGAGTGCCGATGCGGAAAGTCGGCGGATGAGAAAACGGAGGTACTTCCCGGATGCGCACAAAATACGCTGTTTTTGAGGCCGGAAAACGGACGGAACGGGCGGGAAAGCTCTGATTCTGGCAGGAAGGAGCGTTTGTCGGAAAGAAAACAGGTCTTCTTTCCGGCAAGCCCGTCCGTTTCTTCGTTGAGCCGCGCGCCTGTCGGTTTCGTTCTGATGCGCCGGGCACGGCGGCATAAAAAAGCTCCCTTCAAGGGAGCTTTTTTATGCCTGCAAAACGTCCCGGTTCAGAAGAGAGTCTGATCGCTCGAATTGTGTTGCCTCCGAAGAGCCGGGTTTTCCCTGATATGGAGACGTCATTCTTTCTTCGACGCGATTTCGGACGGCAACGTATCAGGGGAAAAAAATGCGCTTGGATCGGGATGTGGCGTCCGCATTCTTGTCCACCCATACGAAACGGTCGTCTCTGAGCGTGGAATCTCCTCTGTTCCACCGATAGGCCACAAGCGGACCGCCGTTCACGGCACTGAAATCGAGGCAGACCACCGAGGGAGCGTACAGACGGATGCTTTCGCCGGGACTTCTCCAGTAATGACCGAAAAACGTGGGGTATTCCACCGGAATGGCTTCCCAGATTCCGGGTTCGGGCATGGAGTTTTCGGGAACGGACGGCAGATCGTCCTGCCCCATAAGCGCCATGTCACGGCAGGTTTCGCCCATGCCGAGCCACCATCTGACACGTATGCTTTTGCGCGTGATTCCGTTCTTGTCCTGAAATTCCGCATTTTCCGGCAGGGGAATCTCCGGTCCGTTGAGCAGAACTTCCACGGCCTGATGTTCGCAGCTGCCGTCGTCGCCGCCCGCGCGCAGGTAGCCGGCTTCGGTAAGGCGGGGGGCGTCTCTGCGGCCGGTCAGCATGGCTTCGCCGCCGCATTCATCGTTGAGCAGCGTGCGCATGGCTTCGGGAGACCAGCAGGCGTGCACCATGTGCAGCCGGTTTCCGTCGCCGCCCAGGTCTCCCAGCTCCAGCCACAGGGGCAGGGTGCGCATCCATTGAATCCACGGCTGGTAGCAGCCTGCCAGCTGTTCCAGTGTGGCGGCGTGCTGGGCAGTATGCCTTTCGTTGTGACTGCGAAGATAGCCGCCGGGATTGTCGGGGTCGGGAGTGCTCCAGCATACGGCGTTGAACTCATGGTTTCCCATGAGGCATTCCGCGGAACCGGCCTCGCGCATATTGCGGACTATGTTCAGGGTTTCCAGAATCTGCGGGCCCCGGTCGATGTAATCACCGAGAAAAACGGCCAGTCTGTCCGGATGTCTCCACACGCCTCCGTTTTTTTCATAACCGAGACGGGAGAGAAGGGCTTCCAGTCTGTCCGCACATCCGTGTATGTCACCTATCACGTCATAACCATTCAGCATAATCAGCTCCAGATGCCGTCGGGACGGGGCAGGAATACCCTGAAGAAATGCCGCTGTCCCGGTATGAAGTTCAGCATACCACAAGAGCCGTGGAGATAAAAGAGGAGCGAATGGATAATTATGGAAGGATTAGGGAAGGATGGAGAATGGAATGTGTTGCGGATGCCGTTTGTCTGGAGCTCTTTTGGGGAAGGGGCTGGGAGAAGGATCCGTCTGGAGCGGAAAAGGAAGACGGCGTCGCCCCGTGACCCGACCGGCCGAGCCGGGGCTTTGGTTCCGGCAAGGCCGTTTTGGTCGGCGTCGAGGCCGAAAGGCCTTCAGCGGAAGGTCGTTTCTGCCGGAGTGGCGACGCAAAATTCCGGGGGAGGGCAGGCAAAGCAAAGAGCCTGTCCCCTCCCGAAAAGGAAAACGTGCTCAGTCGTCGGCGAGGCAGGCGTCGAGCGCGGTACTGATGGCGTTCTTGTCCATGTGGCGGCCTATGAACACCAGCTTGATCATGCGGTCGCCGTAGCGGTCATCCCAGTTGCGGTCGAGTTCCGGGTTGGACGCCCGGGCCTTTTTGCGCTGCTCCGCCGGAGCGGAAGCCATCCAGCGGCCGAACGGCGTGGCCACGGTCTGCTTTCCGGCCTGTTCGAACATGTAGGACATGGACGGGTTTTTCTTGAACCAGAGAAGCCCCTTGCAGCGTATGACGGTTTCCGGCCAGGCCATTTCCACAAATTCGCTGAACTTGTCCTGATCGAAGGGGGCACGGCGGAAGTAAACGAAGGTGGAAATGCCGTATTCTTCGGTATGGGAATGGCCTTCCTCATGCTCGTGATGGTGATGTCCGGCATGGCCGTCGTGGTCATGATGCACCTCGTCGTGTTCGTCCTTTTGGGCATCGAAGTCCTGAAGACTGCGAATCCATCCGGCGGATTTTCCGGCCTTGGCGAAGTTGAAGGCGTGCGTGTCGAGAATGTCCTTCACGGCCACTTTGCCGTAGTTGGTTTCGATGATGCGCGCCTCGGGCTGAAGCTGACGAATGACGGCCTTGAGCGTGGCAAGCTGTTCGGGGTAAACTTCGTCCACCTTGTTGAGCACGATGGTGGTGCAGAACTCTATCTGCTGAATGAGCAGACTTTCCACGTCGTCCTCGTCATTGTCGCCGAGCAGTTTTTCGCCGTTCAGAAATTCGTCGGCCATGCGCATGGCGTCCACCACGGTGACTATGCCGTCCAGACGGCATACCGTGGGCATGACTTCGTCGCCCAGAGTGATGGCCTGGGCAATGGGCATGGGCTCGCAAATGCCGCTCGCCTCAATGAGAATGTAGTCGAAGCGGCATGTGGCAATAAGATCCAGAATCTGCTGCATGAGATCGTCCTTGAGCGTGCAGCAGATGCAGCCGTTGGAAAGAGGAATGAGGCTGCTTTCCATTTCCACGTTGCCGCCTTTTTCAATGAGCGCGGCGTCAATGTTGACCTCGCCTATGTCGTTGACGATGACGGCGACCTTGTAGCCTTCCTGATTGGAAAGAACATGATTGAGCAGCGTGGTTTTGCCCGCGCCGAGATATCCGGTAAGAAGCGTAATGGGAACAATGTTTCTGCGCATGGGAAAAAGCTGTACCGCGCGTGGCGCGGGCTGAAATGAACGTCCGGAGAGGGACTTGTGAGGCCGAAAGGAAAAAGGGCAGCCTGCCGGGACGAGAAACGTCCGAAAACAGAGCTGCCCGGAAAACAACGGCGTTCGTGTCGGATTATTTTTCCAAACAGGCGTCAAGTGCGGCGCATATGGCAGCCTTGTCCATGTGCTGACCGATGAAGACGAGCTTCTGCATTCTGTCGCCGTAGGTGTCGTCCCACTCCTTGTCGAGCTGTTTGTCCACACGGCGCTCGGCGGCCTGGCGTTTGGCAGGGGCGGCGGCCACCCATTCTCCGTAGGGCGAGGCGGTCATCTGGCGTCCTGCCTGCTCGTAGAGATAGGCGGTGTCGGGTTCGTCGCGGAACCAGACAAGCCCCTTGCAGCGGATGACGCTGGACGGCCAGGCGTCATTGACGAAGTCCTCGAATTTTTTCTGATCGAAAGGAGGGCGGCGGAAATACACGAAAGTGGAAATGCCGTATTCCTCGCCGTGCTCGTGGTCGCCGTGATGATGGTGGTGATGGTGACCGTGATGCCCGTGTTCTTCCTCGTCGTGCTTGTGGTCATGGCCGTCATGATCGTGTTCATCATGATCATGTTTGTGCTTGTGCTCGTGCTCTTCATGATCATGCTTTTCGTGATCATGTTCGTGCTTGTGCCCGTGCTCATGCTCTTCGTGTTCTTCTTCGTCTTCTTCGGGAGCGTCGGCTTCCATGGCCTGAACCCAGCCTATGGAGGAGCAGGCGCGGTCGAAGTCGAAGCGGCCGGTGTCGAGAATGTCCTTCACGTCCACCTTGCCGTAGTTGGTTTCAATGATGTTCGCTTCGGGCTGGAGCTTATGAATGACGGTGCGAAGCAGTCCGAGCTGATCCTCGGTAAGTCCCGCCACCTTGTTGAGCACGATGGTGGTGCAGAATTCTATCTGCTGAATGACCAGGCTGGCCACGTCCTCCTCTTCGAGATCTTCTTCCACGAGCCGCTGACCGCCGAGGAACTCGTCCACCATGCGCTGAGCATCCACTACGGTGACTATGCCGTCCAGACGGCAGATCTTGGGAAGAGATTCGTCGCCGAGGCAGAGCGTCTGCGCAATGGGCAGAGGTTCGCATATGCCGCTCGCTTCGATGAGAATGTAGTCGAAGCGGCCGGACTCGATGAGATTGAGCACCTGCTGGAGCAGGTCAACCTTGAGGGAACAGCATATGCAGCCGTTGGAGAGCGGCACCAGGCTGTCGTCCATTTCCACGCTGCCGCCTTTGGCAATGAGATCGGCGTCGATGTTCACTTCGCCGATGTCGTTGACGATGACGGCAACCTTGTATCCTTCCTGATTGGAGAGCACATGATTGAGCAGCGTGGTTTTGCCTGCGCCGAGATAACCGGACAGAACGGTGATGGGAACTATTTTTCTCTTTTTCATGATAACCTTCCTGAGAGCGCGAATGCGCGTTGATGGCGGGGCCGGTCTTTTCGGACGAGCGTTGTTCCGGGAAAGCGGGCCTGATTTCTTCCGGTTTCCGCCGAAGAGAAAAACAGGCATGCACGGCACGTTCAAGATAGGACAAAATTGCGTGGCGTCAACCTCGCGGGGATGGGGAGGTCCGGACCACGGAAGAGCGGAGCGGACGCAGCTTCATGTAAGCTCTGAGTGCGGAAGGAGAGGCGCATGTCGATGTGTCCATAGGAAGAAGATGTCTGGAAATGCTTTTTTCCGCTTCTTGCCATAATCGGGAGTTTTTCGTAATACACTGTTTTCCAACAACGGAGGATAACCATGCAGTTTGTTTTCACTCCGGAGCGCGTATGCTCCAAGATGTTCATGATAGAAGTGGACGACACGACCAGAACCATCACCAACTTCGAATTCAAGGGCGGCTGCCCCGGCAATCTTCAGGGGATAAGCCGTCTCATACGCGGCATGCACATCGACGACGTGATCGAGCGTTTCGCCGACATGCCCATATGCCCCACTTCCAAGGTTACTTCCTGCCCGGAGCAGCTTCGCAAGGCTCTTCTGGAGCTTCGAGACCGGCTGGATTCCGGTGTGGCGCAGGAAAAGCCGCGTTTCGGTCTGGAGTCCTTTGCGTCCATGAAGAAGTAGCGGTGCCGTTTTGATGACGGGCCTGCGGCTTCGACCGATGCCCGCAAACAGGAAAAGCTCCCCCGTCCGGGAGCTTTTTTCATGCCCACTGCAGGGAAGAATGTTTTTGGAAGCAGGTCCGTTGCCTTCTTCAAGTCATTTAAAAAGGTTCCGCACGGGGCGGAAGCGACGGACAGAAAAATGCGTTCGGTCGTCTTTCCGCAACGGCGGAGAGCACCGTTGCTGCGGCGCTCAGAGCTTCGAAGCTGTTTTTTCGTGCGTGTCGTCGTTTTTTTCGGCCAGGTAGGTCTTGAGTTCCGCCATGACGTTCCAGGCATCGCGATAGCCGAGCCAGTACCATTCTCCGAGCTTTTCCAGATCCTTTTCCATGCGTCCTATATCCATGAAGCGGGAAGGGCTTATGACGAAAAGGCGGCCTTCATGCCGGAGCTTTTCTATATCGTCGCACAAGCAGTTGTAGTCGGCGTTGCTCCGGGCCAGAGCTTCGGCGAGCGCAGGCCAGCGGCGGCCATAGCAGAGACGAGCAAGCATTTTTCCGGCTTCGGCGTTGCGGCGGTAGTCGTCGGGCCGGGTTTTTATGACCACGACGGCTTTGAAGCCGTTTTCCAGCGCCCAGCGAAAGGGAATTTTGCAGGAACAGCCCCCGTCGAGATAGGGAGCGCCGTTCATACGCACCATTTGCGATATGTAGGGCATGGTGGATGATGCCCGTGTGGCCAGCATGATGTCGGAGCAGCGTCCTTTTTCGAAATATTCCGGCTCGCCTGTAAGACAGTTCGTGGCAACGGCCACGAAACGGCGTTCCGGGCTGAGGAATCGTTTCATGTCCAGCGGGTCGAGCGTCGTGGAGAGTTCTCCGAACATGAAGTCGAATCCGAAGGGCGTGCGGTTGCGCAAAAAGGCCCCGAGGCCGAAGTAGCGCGGATCGTGTCGGTAGCGCAGAGGACTGCGTGCCGAACGGCCTATCTGTCCCGACACGTAGCTTATGCCGTTGAGGGCTCCGGCGGACACGCCGATGGTGCAGGAAAGATTGACGTCGGCCTCCATCATGGCGTCCATGACTCCCACACTGTAGGTGCCGCGCAGAGCACCGCCTTCCAGTACGAGGCAGCCCGGTGTGACAATGTCGGAAGCCAGCCCCCGGGGCAGCTTGTCGAAGCCGGAATAGATCTTGTGAGTCATGCGCAGCTCTCCTTGAAAAAAATGAAGCGCCCGGACGGCGAAATTCAGATGAGGGCATGAACGTACAGCAGCCACGTTACGGATCATCCGGCGGAAGATTGTCGGGGCAGGGCACGGAAGTCGATCGTCGTCGGAACAGAGATTCCTGCGGCAGGGAAAAAGCTCCGTCATGGGCCGGAGCGATATCCGTCTGTTCCTTCTATCCTTAAAAAGAAAGAGGGAAAAGAGCCGATCCTGTTCCTAGTTTTTTTCGGGGCGGGGAACAGAGCGGAGACGAGGGGGAGAACTGAAGAACCCGGGTCGCTGTCGGAACGATCTCTGGGGGCAGCTCAGAACAGCGACAATATAAAAATGTATCAATTCGTCAGCAAACGGGGAGAAGTGGGACATTTTTATATTGTCGTGGGAATTTTGAAAAAACAGGATACGCCGACATTTCCGTCCTCGTCGTTATTTCCTTGTACTTACGGGCGTTTTTCGAAAATGTGAAAAAAATAGTTTGCTTTTTCGGTCGGTTATTTTGCCTTTCCTCACTTGACAAGACAAGAAGAAGCAGTCCAGTATTATTCTACGATTAACGCCTGTACCCATAAGGCGGACCGTAAGGGTTCGAAAGGGGAGCAGACCGAAATGCCGCTGCAAAGCGGCAATCGTGAGACTGGGGGAGGTCCGCCTCGTGCGGATCAGCATGGTTTCAGCCCATAAGGATGAAGAATATGAAACTGACCGGTTCGGAAATTTTTTGTGAAGTGCTGGTGGAGCAGGGCGTTGATACACTGTTCGGCTACCCCGGCGGCGCTGTGTTGAATCTGTACGACGCACTGTATAAATACCAGGATCGTATCCGTCATATCATTACTGCCCACGAACAGGGCGCCGCTCATGCGGCCGATGGCTACGCCCGTGCTACCGGCCGCACCGGCGTTGTTCTGGTAACGAGCGGTCCCGGTGCGACCAATCTTGTTACCGGCATTGCCACGGCCTATATGGACAGCGTTCCCATGGTGGCCATTACCGGCAACGTGCCCACCCCGCTCATCGGACAGGACAGCTTCCAGGAAGTGTACATTGCCGGTATCACCATGCCCATCACCAAGCACAACTTTGTGGTGGACCGCGTGGAAGACCTTGCCGACATTCTGCGCGAAGCCTTCCGCATTGCTCAGACCGGCCGCAAGGGACCGGTGCTGGTGGACATTCCTAAGGACATGACCTCGGCCGTGGCCGAATTCGTGCCTGCCGCGCCCGTGCGCGACAGCTATGTTTCCAACATCGACATGGACGCCATCGACAAGGCGGCGGACATCATCAACAACGCACAGCGTCCGGCCATCTACTACGGCGGCGGCGTCATTTCTTCCGGAGCGAGTGCGGAACTTGCCGCCCTCATGAAGAAGACCTGCATGCCCGGAGCCTATACTCTCATGGGCGCGGGCGTTATTGACAGCGACGATCCTCTCAATCTCGGCATGGTGGGCATGCACGGCTGCCGTACCAGCAACTTCGCTCTTGACTATGCCGATGTCATGGTGGCCGTGGGTACTCGTTTCAGCGATCGCGTGGCTCTCGCTCCCGACGCTTTCGGCCGCCGCGCCAAGCTTATTCAGATTGATATTGACCCCAGTGAAGTGAACAAGAACGTGGGCGTGGATGTCAGCCTTGTGGGCGACGTGAAGGACGTTATCTGTGCTCTTCTGCCCAAGCTGCATCAGACCTGCCGCGACGAATGGCTTGCCCAGATCGCTGAATGGAAGCAGGAAGACTATCATCCCGAAGACAGCGGCACGACACTCAAGCCTCATCAGGTCATCCGCAAGGTCAACGAAATGGCCGGTCTCGACGCCATTTATGTAACCGATGTCGGTCAGCATCAGATGTGGGCTGCTCAGTATCTGCATCATGTCAAGCCCCGGCACTTCCTTACGAGCGGCGGCCTCGGCACCATGGGCTTCGGCTACGGCGCGGCCATAGGTGCAAAAATTGCAAGACCGGAAAAGAGAGTAGTGCTCTTTACCGGTGACGGCTCCTTCCATATGAACATGAACGAGGCCTGCACGGCAGTGAGTTTCGGTCTTCCCGTCATCACCGTCATTCTGGACAACCATGTCCTCGGTATGGTGCGGCAGTGGCAGACGAGTTTCTACGGTAAGCGCTACTCCTGCACCGACCTCAATCGCCGCACGGACTATGTGAAGGTTATTGAAGGATTCGGCGGCAAGGGCTTCCACTGCGAGAACATGGACGATCTCGAAAAGGCCATGACCGAGGCTCTTCAGAGCGAAGTGCCCGTGTGGATTCACTGCTGCATCGACAAGGACGAGAAGGTGCTTCCCATGATTCCCGGCGGCTGCACCTGCGACTCCATCATCATGGAATAAGAAGGGGGACAATATGACGAAACATGTGATTTCCATCGTGGTGGATAACAACGCCAACGTCATGGCCCGCGTGTCCTCCCTTTTCGCCCGCCGTCGTTTCAACATGACCAGTGTTACGGCCGCACAGACCAGTGATCCCGCCATATCCATCATCACCATCGTGACGGAAGGCGATTCCCATGTGCTCGATCAGATTGTGAAACAGACGCTCAAAATGGAAGAGGTGAAGTCCATAACCCTTCTTCCTCCGAACGAGAGCCTGCTCAGTGAGACCATCATGCTGCGGATCGCCTTTGATGCGGCAACGATTTCCCCTATTAAGGATATCGTCGAGGTTTACCGGGCACGAATTATTGACCTTACCTCTAGTAGCATGGTAATACAACTCACCGGTAAGCCTTCCAAGATAGAGGGTTTCCTTGAGGTGATGTCGCCCTATCGGATCCTTGAGATGTGCCGTTCCGGCATCATCGGCATGCCGAGAGGATCGCAGAGTGATTGGTGGAAAAGCAGCAAGGATTAATCTCTGCTGCGAGAATGAATTATAGTCATTGAAATGGAGAAGTTATCATGATCAAGAAGTACTATGACGCAGACTGCAACCTTGGTATGCTCGACGGCAAGACTGTTGCCATCATCGGTTACGGCAGCCAGGGCCATGCCCATGCCCAGAACCTGCATGAAAGCGGCGTGAACGTTGTCGTCGGCCTGCGCAAGGGAAGCTCCAGCTGGGCCAAGGCTGAAGCTGCCGGTCTGAAGGTCATGGAAGTGGAACCCGCCGCTGAAGCCGGCGACATCGTCATGATGCTGGTGCCCGACGAAGTCGCCGCCGACATCTACAACACCCAGGTTGCCCCCCATATGAAGGAAGGCAACGTGCTTTGCTTCGCCCACGGCTTCAACATTCACTTCGGTTTCGTGAAGCCCGCTTCCAACATCGACGTGATCATGATCGCCCCCAAGGGCCCCGGTCACACCGTGCGCAGCCAGTATCTGGAAGGCAAGGGTGTCCCCAGCCTCATCGCCATTGCTCAGGACTACAGCGGCCGCGCCAAGGATTATGCCCTGGCCTATGCCGCCGGCATCGGCGCCGGCCGCGCCGGTATCCTGGAAACCACCTATCGTGAAGAAACCGAAACCGACCTCTTCGGTGAACAGGCCGTTCTCTGCGGCGGCGTGACCGAACTCATGAAAGCCGGTTTCGAGACTCTCGTGGAAGCCGGGTATGCGCCTGAAATGGCTTACTTTGAAACCATTCATGAAATGAAGCTCATCGTTGACCTCATCAATAACGGCGGCTTCGGCTTCATGCGCTATTCCATCTCCAACACTGCCGAATACGGCGACTACCGTACCGGCAAGCGCCTCATCACCGAAGAGACCCGCAAGGAAATGAAGAAGGTTCTGAGAGAAATCCAGGACGGCACCTTCGCTTCCGAGTTCATGCAGGAATTCTCCGCCGGCCGCAAGGGCAAGTTCCTTGCCACCCGTCGCATGGAATCCGAGCATCAGCTGGAAAAGGTCGGTGCTGAACTGCGCCAGATGATGAGCTGGCTCAAGAAGTAACACCGGTTTGACAAAACGCCGGGCAGCTTCTGCTGTCCGGCGTTTTGTGTCTTCGGCCCGTGCCGGCGGAAATTCCGAGGCAATGTCCTTCTCTTCTGTGCAGTGCTCAGGACCGAAGATAGAATGTCCCGCTTTCATGCGCTCTTTCGGCGTAGAAGGGACAAGATAACCATAAGCTGCTCTTTTATTTTAAGGGAAGGGAACAGGAGAGAATACCTCATGAAGCTTCGCAGTGCGAATGTCACGCAGGGCGTGGAACGTGCGCCCAACCGCAGTCTTTTCTATGCCATGGGCTACACCAAGGAAGAACTGGATCGTCCGCTCGTCGGCGTCATCAGCGCCTACAGTGAAATCGTTCCCGGACATGCCCATCTGGACAAGATAGCCGAGGCCGTCAAGGCCGGCGTGCGCATGGCCGGCGGCACTCCCATTCTCATTCCCGCCATCGGTGTGTGCGACGGCATTGCCATGGGACACATCGGTATGAAGTATTCGCTGGCGAGTCGCGAACTTATTGCCGACAGCGTGGAAACCATGGCCATGGCTCACCAGCTTGACGCTCTGGTACTTGTGCCCAACTGCGATAAGATCGTTCCCGGAATGCTCATGGGCGCGCTGCGTCTGAATATTCCTTCCGTAGTGTGCAGCGGTGGTCCCATGATGGCCGGTGTGTACAACGGCGAGGAAGTGAGCCTTTCCAAGATGTTTGAAGCCGTGGGCGCACGCAAGATCGGTCTTATCGACGACGCTCAGCTGGAAGAGTGCGAAACCGGTGTCTGCCCCGGCTGCGGAAGCTGCGCGGGCATGTACACGGCCAACTCCATGAACTGCCTGTGCGAGGCCGTGGGCATTGCACTGCCCGGCAATGGTACCATTCCCGCCGTGCACGCCCGCAGAATGCAGCTTGCCAAGCATTCCGGCATGGCCGTGATGGAGCTTTTAAGGCGCGACATCAAACCCCGCGACATCGTCAACGAAAAGTCTTTGCGCAATGCCCTTGCCTGCGACATGGCCCTCGGTTGCAGCACCAATACCGTGCTCCACCTGCTTGCCATTGCCCACGAGGCCGGAGTTGACTTCAACCTGGCACTGTTTAATGAAGTGAGTGCCCAGGTGCCCAATCTCTGCCATCTTGCTCCTGCAGGTCCTACCCATATGCAGGATCTTTATGCCGCAGGCGGCATTGCCGCCGTGCAGGCCGAGCTTGCCAAGGGCGGATATCTCGATACCAGTCTCATTACCGCCACGGGCAAGTCCGTGGCTGAAAACATCAAGGGCGCTGTCATCAAGGATACCGGTGCGGTTCGTCCTCTTTCCAACCCCTACAGTCCTACGGGCGGTCTTCAGATTCTCTGGGGCAACATTGCTCCCGACGGCTGCGTGGTGAAGCGCAGCGCCGTGGCTCCCGAAATGCTGAAGCACAGCGGTCCCGCCCGTGTGTTCGACAGCGAAGACGAAGCCATCGATGCCATTTACAACGGCAAGATTCATGAAGGCGACGTGGTGGTCATCCGCTACGAAGGTCCCAAGGGTGGACCGGGCATGCGTGAAATGCTCAATCCCACCAGCGCACTTGCCGGCATGAAGCTGGATACCACCGTAGCTCTCATTACCGACGGCCGCTTCAGCGGGGCGAGTCGCGGCGCCTCCATCGGTCACGTTTCTCCTGAAGCTGCCGACGGCGGCCCCATCGGCCTTATTCAGGAAGGCGACATCATCACTATTGACATCCCCAATGCCAGCATCAATGTGGACGTCAGTGAAGAAGAACTCGCCCGTAGAAAGGCGGCATTCGTACCGCGTGAACCCAACATCAAAACCGGCTGGCTTGCCCGCTACGCGCGTCTTGTGAGCAGTGCCAATACCGGCGCAGTGCTGAAATAGTGATTTTCGGGGAGGAATGCCGACAGGCCGATTCTTTCCTTCATGCTCTTTTTTTGCTTCTGTGACTCCGCTCCGATTCTTCGGAGCGGTCCCTCAGTCAGAGAATAACGGTCGTTTTTTCATGCTGTTTTTCTTCCGGGCGGTCCGGAAGAAATCCCTCAGACAGAATGACGGAGACGACAGAAAGCATGAGCGGCATGGTTATTGTGTACGGACGGACCGTATGCATTCCCTCATGACCATGAATTATCATGTACCGGAGCATGATTTCGTTGTTTCGACTGCGCCGTTGCCAGGCGCATCCCTCAGTCGGAAGAACAGATTCGGGAAGAAGGAACCGCTGGCATTCCTCCATAGAGTTTCGGTCTGTGCCCAGGGTGCCCAAAATTTTATTTTTTTCGGCAGAAAAGTTGCAGAATTCGAAAGAAAAAGCTTGACGATGATGGCTCGATCAGCTAAGTAATTTCTCGCAGCAAATGCTGGTTCGTTCCCCGATAGCTCAATAGGCAGAGCGGGTGACTGTTAATCACTAGGTTGGCGGTTCAAGTCCGTCTCGGGGAGCCAAAGAGATCAAGCCCTTACGATAAAAGTCGTGAGGGCATTTTCATTTAACGACGCATTTTCTCCAAACGCTCTCCAGCCTTTTCCATAATTTTTTCTTCGCAGGAAAATTTAGTCGTGTCTGCGTAGGGTACGTTGCGGCGCATGCCCCCCCTTCAGTTGTGGGAGACATTTTTCCTCCGACGCTTCTTGGATCGAACCGGTCTTCCGCATTTCAGGCGAAACTTTCTGGACTCTTTCTTCAGTTGTTGAAGGGTAGGGCGTTTTTTCCGGTGCAGTAGTGCGGCAACGTACGACCAAATGCCGGGGACCTGCTCGGAACGTTTGCCTCAGCAACGTCATGCACGAGCCGCTTTTGCATCTGCGTCTTATCTATGGTCAGGCGCAACAATTTTTCAGGCAGAAACAAAGAATTTCGGTAAAACGGGAAAGTCGCCGACATGGCCGGACACGTTCGCCCGCAGGGTGTTCTTTACGCGACGTACGAAAGGGCGGGGAGCCTGAAAGTCATTTCGTTCCGACCTTGAGGGAGAGCTTTGGAGGGGACTTTCGGCGTATGCCGATGCGAGGATCGAAAACGAACTTTGAGGCAATGCGCACGGCCCTGAGCATGGAAAAGTTCTGGTAACACCGAGAATTCAGCTGGGGCTTGCAAGGGGCTCGGCGTTGTCTGCTCTAGCCAAGATTGTTGAGTGTCCGCTACTCGAGGATTTGGACCTTGGTTAGAGGAGGACTGAAAGAAAAAAAAGATGTTTGCCCCGTTTTGGGGGTAAAAGTCCCCAGCTGGGCAGGGGCCGAAAACTTATAGTTATGTGTATGCTATAATCACTCCTTTTGCTCTGTTAAGAAAAAGGTACGGTCTGACAGCTGCCCCATAAGCAAATCAAAACGAGGTTACAATGGGAGTAACACAAAGAAGTTAGCGCATATGAAATGGAACGGATAGATTTTCTATGGAGAGAAGAAAAGAGCTCTAGGCGAAATATTACGGAAATTATGTGATTGGAAGGACGTGAGAATAGTAAAAGCAGAATATTGACCAGAGCATATTCATATGTTGCCTTAGATACCATCCAAGATGAGTGTATCAGCGTTTGTCGGATATTTGAACGGAAAGAGTAGCTTGATGATATACGAGCAGTTTGGTGAGCTGAAGTTCAAGTATCGTAAATTGAGAGTTCTGGTGTCGTGGGTAGTATGTCTATACGGTGGGCAAGAATAAGGCAAAGGTAGCCGAGTACATCAGGCATCAGCTGGCCGAGGATAAGATCGAAGAACAATTGAGCAATTCGTGCGCCGGAAGCTCGCTTACGGGCCGCCGGCAACAGAAATGTGTAGATATCAGATTGTCTCCATGCGCCTTTAAGGGGGGCGCTGGTAAGAAAGCCCTACAGGCACACAAGAGGCCCCGCCGGCTATGCCGTGGGGCCTCCATTTATGCCTGTATGATCAGTTCGGCCATGTGTACAAGAAGGGCAGAACCCCGGGGAAGGGCGGCATGATCAAAGATCATGTCCGGGTTGTGGAGTCCGGGCTTTACGTCGGCGCCGAGGCCGAGATATACGGAGCGGAGACCGGGCACCGTGCGGCTGAAGAAGTGGAAGTCGTCGCCGCCTGTGGTGTGTATGGGCGGCAGCAGGTTTTCGGGGCCGAGCACGTCGCATATGGCCTGTTCGGCCAGCGACTGAAGCTTCGGATCGTTGTTGGCGGCAGGAGCCTGGGAGCGCGTGGAAATGTCGACGCGGGCGCCGTTGGCGGCGGTACTGCACGAGATGGCGCGTTCCACGGAGGAGAAGAGGGACTGCATATCCTCTTCAAGATCGGCGCGCAGATCCACGGTGAGTTCGGCCTCGGCGGGAATGATGTTCGGTGAGGCGCCGCCGGCGTGGAAGCGGGTGACCTTGGCGCTGAAGCTGTGGGTTGGATCCAGATGCACGGCGTTGATGGCGTTGACCGCGGCGGCTCCGGCGTCGATGACATTGCAGCCCAGATGCGGCCGGGCGGAGTGGGCGGCTACGCCGTGAATGTGCACGTCGAGCATGCGGGAGGCGCTGTGCAGCAGCGAGGGGGTGCACTGGAAAAGACGGGCTTCCTGCACGGGACGCAGATGCAGACCTACGAGCACGTCGATGCCGTCGGCGGCGTGATCGCGCAGCATGGCGAGCGCCCCGCTGAAGATTTCTTCGGCGGGCTGGAAGATGATTTTGATGGTACCCGGCCAGGAACGCCGGGCCATGGTACGGGCGGCGTCGAGCACCATGGCGCAGTTGGCGTCGTGGCCGCAGGCGTGCACGGCACGGGTGTTGCCGTCGATGGTGTAGACCAGGGCGTCCATGTCGGCCTGAAAGGCGATGCACGGATGTTCGGCCTTGCCCGGCAGGGTGGCCACAAGACCGTATCCGCCTACATGATCGCGCACGCTGTAGCCGAAGTCGCGCAGATACGCGGCGAGCAGGACTGAGGTACGTGCCTCCTGTCCGCTCGGTTCCGCGAGATCGTGCAGCTGGCGGAAGATGCTTTCTATGCTGTCTTCGCGCATGGTTTTCTCCTGCTAAAAGCCGAGGGCCAGGCTGTCCACGCGGGTATCGCAGCCGGCGCAGAAGCCTTCATCGTGAATGCCGATGACCATTTCACCGCCGGCGGTGCCCATGGGACCGACGATTTCCACGTTGTGTCCCAGTTTTTCCAGTTCGTAAGCGGACAGTTCGGGAATTCCCTGTTCGAGCACAAGACGGAAGGGCTTGCTGAAGTGTTCGGGATCGGTACCGGGATAGCTGTACCAGCGCGGCGCGCACACGGCCTGTTCTTCATTGAGTCCGTAGTCAAGCAGGTTGGCGGTTATCTGCATGTTCCACTGTGGCTGGTTGTCGCCTCCGGCGGTATTGAGCAGATAGCAGGGCTTGCCGTCGCGCAGAATCATGTGGGCCATGAGCGTGCTCATGGTGCGCTTGCCGGGAGCCAGACAGTTGGGACTGCCCTTGATGAGATTGAAGCCGCGACCGGCGCGGTTGTTGAGCAGAATACCCGTGTCGCCGGCCACCACACCGGAACCGAACCTGTTGGAAATGCTGTGAATGTAGCTTACGGCGTTGCCGAATCTGTCGGTAATGGAGAAGGAGGTGGTGTCGCCGTCGCGTTCGGGCAGCAGGCTGTTGAACTCATCCTTGGTCATGCTGTGATCGGGACGGATCATGGCACGGCGGGAGGCAATACGCTCGTCGGAGAAAATGGAATCGAGCGGCACGTCGATGAAGCGCGGATCGCCGGCAAAGCGGAGGCGGTCGGCAAAGGCGAGCTTTTTGGCTTCCACCATGGTGTGAATGCTGCGGGTGCTGTTGTGGCCGTAGTCGGAAAGGGGGAAGCCTTCCAGAATGCGCAGTTCTTCGAGCATGATGAGTCCCTGCGAGGGGAGGTTCGTGGCGTACACGTCGTGGCCGCGGTAGCGCACGCAAAGAGGCGGCACGAATTCGCTCTTGTGAGAGCGGAAGTTGTCCATGGTGAAGAGTGCACCCTTGCGGGAAAGACTTTCCACAATGGCTTCGGCCAGCTCGCCTTCATAAAGATCGCGAAAGCCCTTGCGGGCCAGCTGTTCGAGGGAGTCGGCCAGGTGAGACTGCACGAGCAGGCCTCCGGCTCCGGGCCCCTTGGGGCCGCTTTTCAGAAAAATGGCGGCGGCATCGGAGTCATGGCTTATTTTGTTCGCCATGAGCGTGAGCTTGGAGGCGCACACCTCGCCGAGCAGAAAGCCTTCGCGGGCATAGCGGATGGCCGGTTCGAGCAGACGCGAAAGAGGCAGAGAGCCGTAGCGTTCCCAGAGAATGCGGCAGGCATCCACCGATCCGGGCAGGCCTATGGAAAGGGCTCCTTCCACGGGCATGGCGTCGTAGCCTCGCTCCAGCATGTCTTCACGGGTGCAGTTCTGGCCTGTTCCCGCACCGTTTACGGCCTCCACCTTTCCGGTTCTGGGGCTGTAAACAACGGCAAAGGCGTCGCCGCCTTCGTACAGCACGCGCACGGCTTCCAGCGTGGCCAGAGGATGGGCGGTCACAACCATGCCGTTACGGGAAAAGATGCGGCCCTTGGTTTGAAAGGGGGCGCGGGTAAGGGAACACTTCATGCTTTCTGCCTCGCAAAATGTTCAGGATGAGAAAATTACAGAACGTAGTCCAGGAAGCCCATGGGGAAGGCCACGGCCAGGAACCTGCCGAAAAGAACGTAGCAGACGACGGCCGCGCACAGCGGAATGACAATCTGAAGCAGGCGGAACTTGCGGTCTTCCATCCACCACTGGAGGAAGAACATGAGTAGAAAGGCGCCCACGAAGAAGCCGAGATAGTTGTAGGAGCAGATCCAGACGAAGAGAAGAACGTAAACGAGCAGAATGTCGGTATGACTGCGCAGCCAGTCCGACAGGGAAAAGGGGGTGCGGCTGCCTGCTTCGGCGGCTCTTTTCTTGTTCCAGTCGCGCACGGAGTTGACGAGCAGCGCTATGCTGAGAATGAGCAGAATGATGAGAAGAGTCTGCGGAACGCTGCGCGAGCCTACGATGTCCCATTTGCCCGCGCCGGGAATGTCCTGCGCGGCAATGAGAAACACGCCGGAGAAAATGATGAATCCTAGAGAAAGAAAGATGTTCAGCATGACGCGCCCCATGAAAGGGGAACGGGAAATCCCGTTCCCCGTAGGTCGAAGATTACTTGTTGGAGAGGAATTCCTTGAACACGGCGTCGGATTCCTGCATGTACTTCTTGAATTCGGCCGGGGCAAGATACTGCACGGAGCAGCCGAGGTCGTTCATTTTGGCCACGAAGGCGGGGTCTTCGGACACTTCCTTGAAGGCCTTGGCCAGAGCGTCCACGGCTTCCTGAGGCACGTTGAGCGGAGCGGCAATGCCGCGGTTGGTGCCGTTGTACCACTTCACGCCCTGTTCTTCGAAGGTGGGAACGTCGGGAGCGGAGGCAAGACGGGTTTCGTTGGCCACGCCTATGAACTAGAGACGTCCGTCCTTCACGTATTCCGATGCTGAGGAAATGCCGCCCATGACGAGATCGACGTGTTGGCCGAGCAGGTTCTTGATCTGGGCGCCGGTGTCGTTGATGCCGATGGCGCGGAACAGATCTTCAGACACGCCGGCGTTCTTGAACAGCCCCTGGAAGAATACCTGGGCAATGGACGAAGGCGTATAGGTCACGCGCAGCTTGCCGGGGTTGGCCTTGGCGTATTCGAAGAGTTCCTTCAGATTGTTGAAGGGGGCGCTGGCATGGGCCACCAGAAAGTTCGGGGTCTTGGTGAGCAGGCATATGGGCGTGAAGGCCGTGTAGTCGTATTCGGTAATGCCGCCGTAGTGGGCGGTGTACAGGGTTTCGTTGACGCCGCCGATGGTGTAGCCGTCGGGGCGGGAATCCTTCACGAAGCGGGACCCCTTGGAGGCGCTTGCGCCGCCCATGTTAACCACGACCACGGGCTTGCCGATCTTTTCGGAAAGCTTCATGGCAATGACGCGGAAAATGGCGTCGGAGGCCCCGCCGGGGGAGTAGGGCACGATGAGCTTGATTTCCTTTTCGGGGTAGGCGGCGGAGGCTTCGTACATGGGGGCCAGAGCAAGAGCCGCACACAGCAGAACTTTGACGAAACGGTTCATACAATCCTCTCTTGGTTGAGGTTATTTGTTGAGCATACTCTTGAGACCCTTTTTGTGCTTCCGGATCTGACGGACGGTCATCAGAATGGAAATGGCGGTAAGGGCCATGAACACGCCGGAGATGGGCCGCGTGAAGAACAGTGTCCAGTCGGGATCGGAGGTGAGGGCCTGGCGCAGATTGCTTTCGAACATCTCTCCGAGAATCAGGCCGATGACGATGGGCGGCAGCGGATAGTCGGCCTTGTCGAGCAGGTAGCCGAGAATGCCGAACACGAAGAACAGCCACACGTCGGAGATCTGGTTGTTGAGCGAGTAGGAACCGATAGCGCACAGCATAAACACTATGGGAATGAGCACCGGCATGGGCAGGGCGGCAACCCTGAGGAAGAAGCGGCCGCCGGCGGCGCACTGAATGAATACCATGAAGAAGTGCGCGATGAAGAAGGTAAGGAACAGACCGAACACCAGAATGGGTTCATTCTTGAAGAGGCCTGGTCCCGGAGGAATGGAGTGCACCATGAGCACGCCCATCATGACGGCGGCGGTGGCGGAACCGGGCACGCCGAGCGCCAGGGTAGGAATCATGGAACCGCCCGCCGTGCCGCTGTTGCCGGCTTCGGAGGCAATGACGCCTTCGGGAGTGCCTTCGCCGAACTGTTCCGGCGTTTTTGAGGCCCTCTTGGCCTGATCGTAGCTCAGGAAGTTGGCCACGGTGCCGCCTTCGCCGGGCAGGCGCCCACAAAGGCGCCAATGGCGCCGGAACGCAGCACGCAGCCCCAGTATTTTTCAGGCAGCCGAACACTTCGCGGTAGGGAATGTTGAGGTTCTGGTTGCCGAGCATGCTCTGCTGATCGCCGGCGTGCTGGAGCTGACGGCGCTGTTCCACGCCCTTGAGCAGATGCGGGAAGGCGAACAGGCCGACCAGGGTGGGCAGCAGGGTGATGCCCGTGGTGAGGCTGGGACTGCCGAAGGTGAAGCGGAGCGTGCCGCCGGTGTCGTCGATGCCTATGGTGGCGAGAATGAGACCGAACGCGCCGCCGATAAGTCCCTTGAGGAATGATTTTTCACCAAGGGAGGCAATGAGGGTGAGGGAGAAGAGCACCAGGCTGAACATTTCCCAGGGGCCGAACTTGAGGCCGAATTCGGCGGCGGGCTTGAGCAGCAGCACGAGCGAAAGAACGCCGATGAGTCCGCCGAAGAACGAACCGAAAATGCCGAGGCCGAGGGCAAGGCCGGCCTTGCCCTTTTGTGCCAGCGGATATCCGTCGAACACCGTGCAGATGGAGGAAGGCGTACCGGGAATGCCCAGAAGAATGCCGGAAACCTGACCGCCTGCGCCACCTCCCACGTATACGCCTATCATGGTGGAGAGTCCTTCGAGCGGCGACATGGAGAAGGTGAAGGGAAATACCAGAATGACGGCCATGAGGATAGTGAATCCGGGAATGGCGCCTGCCACAATGCCAAAGAAGGTGCCTATAAAAACATAGGCCAGTAGCTTGAAGTCCATGACGGCTCCGAGCAGCTCAAACACAAAATCCATACACTGACCTCCTTGGTGACATCATCGATCCTCCATGCTTTAGGGTGCGATCAGTCTCTGGTGACAGAGAAAAGATGCTTGGAAGCTATTGTTTCCAAATGGGCCATCACGGCATTGTGGGCCTCATCGGGAGAACGGTTTTCTATGGCTTTGAGAATGCGCAGATGGGCGTTGAGCGAAAGCTTGCGCCATTCCGGGGTACGCAGTTCCGAGGCGCGGCATTCCGCGTAGGCATTGTTGATGGTTTTTGCGGCGTTCACGAGCATGGGATTTGCGGTGCATTCCGCAAGCATGGTGTGGAACTGCGCGTCGAGATCGCCGTCGTTTTCATTGGAGAGGCAGCGCATGTGCTGTTCGCACACCACTATTTTCAGCCTGTTGAGCTGTTCCGGCGTGCAGCGCACGGCCGCAAGCATGGCTATGGGCGGATCGACTATGCGCCGGAATTCTATGATTTGGTCGAACATTTCACCCTTGGCATCCACGACTTCCAGCAGAGCGCCCTGAAGAGGTGAGATGTCGGGGGAATGCACATAGGTACCGTCGCCCTGACGGCTGCGCAGAATGCCCTTTTCGTTGAGAATGCGTATGGCTTCGCGGATGCTTCCGCGGGAGACGCCGAAGCTTTCGGCCAGAGTTCGTTCTGGAGGGAGCTTGTCGCCGCAACGGTAGTTCTGCTCTTCGATGAACGCCCGAATGCGGTCGGAGAGACGGTTGTAGGTACGCTGGGGGTGGGAAAGATTGGTTTGAGCAATGTCCATGAGAGCGTCCTCATTGGTTTTACCATTTCCGTCACAAACAGTGTTAGGGAAAAAGGGCGGTAGTGTCAATGGAAAACAGGCAATTTTTCCGATTTTGTATAAAAATGAAAGCGCGAAAAAACGTGTGCGCTCCATGCAAAAAAGAATGTTGTCGGGGTTGAATAATAATGAATATATACTTATAAAATAAATTATTTCAATGAAATAAAATGAATAATCGTTAAGCATGGAGAGAGGGCCAGCCGAAAGAAACGCGACGGCGAAAAAAAAGAAAAATTTTTGCCATTGCTGGAGGGTAACGATTTTAACAATATTGTATAAAAATGGAAGCGCGTAAAAAGGTTATGCCACAAGAAGTCTCACGTCGGTTTCACATGAACTTGCAAGGGACAGGCAAGTGAGAACGTAGCTCGTTTTTTTTCTGTAATTCAGGGATGGTGGATGGACTATGGAACGCCATGGGCTTGCTGTGCCTGCAAAAAAGCGCCCGGCAGGCGAACCTGTCGGGCGCAACAAGGAAAAGCATGAGAAAAATGTCGCTTATAGAACGTCCATGAGCATTTTCAGGGCAACGACGTAAAGGAATATGGAAAAGAATTTCTTGAGCTTGGGAATGGGCAGACGATGGGCGATGCTGGCGCCCACGGGAGCGGTGAGCATGCTTATGGCCACAATGCCCACCAGCGCGGGAAGATACACGAAGCCGAGGGCGTATTCGGGCAGACCGGGTGCGTTCCAGCCGTTGGTCACGTAGCCGAGTGCGCCCGCAAAGGCAATGGGAAAGCCTATGGCGGCCGAGGTGCCCACGGCGCGGCGCATGTCCACGTTGTGCCACACAAGGAAAGGAACCGAAAGCGTGCCGCCGCCTATGCCCACGAGGCTGGAAATGGCGCCGATGACGAGTCCTGCACCGGTCATGCCTGCAAATCCTGGCAAGTGCCTGGTGGGATTGGGCTTTTTATTGAGCAGCATGTTGGTTGCCACGTAAAGGAGGAACACCACGAAAAATATTTGAAGGTACCGGGCAGGGAGCCGGGCCGCCACAAAGGATCCGCAATAGGTGCCCAGCAGAATGCCTATGGTGATGAACTTGAAAACGTGCCAGTCCACCCCTCCGTGCTTGTGATGTGCCCATGAGCTGGACACCGCCGTGAACATGATGCTGGCCAACGAGGTTCCTATGGCCATGTGAATGATCACATCGGGCGGCAGGTTCTGCCACGAAAAGGCAAAAACCAGCATTGGTACTACCACCGTGCCGCCGCCGATGCCTAGAAGACCGGCCAGAATGCCTGCAATCGCACCGAGCACGCAATAGAGAAGAAAGGCTGTCAGCATGCAATCATCTCCTTTTTATATTTTTTTTATCATACTGGTTAAGACGTGCGCGTCAACGGGAAATTGGTCTGACAAATTTCCCATGCTTTTTCAAGTGAATCCACTAGAAGTACAGGGCGAGGATGCAGGGGCGTGGGGGAGATGCGCCGGGGCAATGTACCAGAAATCGGAAAACGAAGTCGGAACAAGCCGCAAATCTTTTGGCGCGACGAGAGAGAAATGGATGCCGTTGCGCCCTTTTTGCTGTAGACAAAGAGGCGCGGTGATCGGCGGAACTGGGGATTTTTTCCGTTGCAGGGGGAAGGAAAATCTTCAGAAAGTGTTACTCCTCCGACGTTCTTCCCTGCGTGGAGGAATTTTTTTCAAATTCAGCGACGGGATCATCGAACTTGTCCCACAGATTGGAGAAATGCTCCCTCATGACGGCACTGGCAAAGGAACCTTGGGATTTGTGACCATGCCATAAGCCCTGTACTCCTTGCCATTGAGGAAAAGCCGCAAGAACGGCTTCGGACAGACTGCGTTCGTTGACGGGAAGACAGTACTCCGCATCCATCAGATTATTGTGGGCAACCTGATGTCGAACGACCGGACCGTCGGCGCGCAGGAAGACATAGCTGTGCTGTCCGCACAGGCGTGCCAGACCGGCAAGCAGGCGTTTCAGGCGTCGTTCATGCCGGGCGTGGAAGAATGCCGCAATAAGCGAGTTGTTCTGTTCTTTCCCCTTGAGTTCCAGGAAAGGAACGTCGGCCAGCCAGAGCAGCCCCTGGACCTGTTCATGTCTGGTTCCCGTGGCGATTATTCCGGCCATATCGAAAGTGCCGGCCTCGTGAAATTCGGAAGCCCAGGAAAAACCGTTATGCCAGCTGTTGAAGCTTTCCAGCAGCTTGCCTTGTCTCAGCGTATCCAGCGCGTGAGTATAGTTCATGATCTGATGTCCTGAAACTATATCGTGGAGCTCAGCTGCTCCCTGCCAGAAGGCTCGTGTGAGGTCGGCATGGAGAACTTTGTCGGCATTGCCGAGGAAGATATCCCGTTTCGGAATGCGTGCGGCATCCATAGCCGCCGGCGTCGTTTCCAGAGTTTTTCCTCCTGGGTCGGTACAGCAGGAAAAAACTCTTCCTCCGCCGAAGTCCAGGAAGGGAAGCTGCCTGGACTTGATATGCCGGGCCTTGCGTTCTTCTCGCACCCAGGCTTCGTTCCTCCAGGGACGGGGATCGGGAGCCTGCGCATAGGAGAGCATGACGCTTCTGGTGAATTCCCACGTTGATCCGTCGGAAAAACGTGTGTTCCGGCCGATAAACTGCTCCAGCTGCATGGCCGGGAAGACAACAGGGTTCCATGCCACGACGTGCATGATGGCAGGATGCCTCAGCTGAAGCGCATAGAATCCTCCAAGCGATGATCCCATGAGACATATGCGGTCGTTCGTTTCATCTATGGCATCGAGTATCTGGCGGCGCAGTGAGGCAAAACACTCGTAAAAAGGTCTGGAATAATCGTATTCAGGACAGATGACCTGTCTGCCGAGAAGTTCCGTCAGTTCGTGTCCCGAACGGCTTTGCGCACTGCTGTTGAATCCGTGAATATATATGAAGCGGTCCATGGGGTCTCCCGCGTTGAAAGTCTTTCTGTACGGGCGCGTTCAAGATAAACAAAAGTCCCGGCCTGGGGAAAAGTACCTGCGGCGGAAAGGGCGGGTGGGAGCGGGTGAGGCCGAAAAGGGGGCGGCTCCGGTATTCCGCCACTTCATATCTGCTGAACAGTATAGCAGAAAAAAGTTGAAGGGTAGAGGAGGGAAAAAGGGCTTGTCCACGGCAGTGTGGACGAGTACGACTTTTCCATGAGGAATATGCGGCTGCATTCATGTTGTGAAGGATGGTTGTGGATTTGAAGAACCATGCGGATTCCTTGGGAGAGTTTGATGCCGAATATGTCCGTGTCGTGGGGGAAAAATCTTTTTCACTGGCTGAAATGAAAAAGCCTGAACGGGCAATCTGCACGTTCAGGCCGGAAAATAATAAGGAAGTCCCTTTCTGTAGGATGTGAAGCGTGTTTCGAAAAATTTTTTCGAAGCAGGAAGAAGAAAAACAGCTCGAAAAGCGTTAACTCCAGCGGCTTGAGCGTTGCAGGCGGCCTGCGGGCAGGGTGAGCAGACAGGCGGCGTTCGGCAGCTTTTCCATGAATTCCACCGGACGGGGCATGACGCACAGGGCCGTGGCAAGGGCATCGGCCTCCATGGCGGAGGCGGCTACCACCGAGGCTCCGGGAACCTTGGAGCAGCGGCCGGTGGAAGGATTGACAATGTGGTTCAGCTCCTCGTTTTTTCCGAAAACGCTTTCATAGGAGCCGGACGTGGCCATGGCCTGATTGGTCAGGGAACGCACGGCGGGGTAGGCGGTGTTGCCGTGGTACTTTTCCGGGTTTTCTACGGCCACGCGCCAGGGACGGCCGTGCTTCGTGCCAGCGGCCACAATGTCGCCCCCGGCGTTGATGAGAAAGTTTTTCACGCCCAGGCGGCGCATGATGCGTGCGCCCTCGTCGGCAATATAGCCCTTGGCAATGCCGTCGAGGCTCATTTTCATGTCACTGCGCAAAAAGCGCACGCCGTTGTCGGCAATTTTCACGTGTTCCATTCCAACGAGGCCTGAGGCTTCGGCCATGTCGCGGTCTGTGGGAACGGAGTGCTCCAGCAGTTCGAGAATAGGGAGAACCGTGGGGTCGAAGGCCCCGCCCGTCACGCGGTGCATGGCGGAGGCGGAACGAAGCACGGCGAAAAGAGGTTCGGGCGCGTCGTTCAAGTGCCCGGAGGCGTTGAGCTGTCCCAAGGCGGAGGCGCTGTCGAACCGGGTGAGAGCCGCTTCGAGCGCGATCATGCGCTCAAAGGCCCTGCCCATGGCTTCCGCCGCCTGATCGTCGGAAACGCCGCAGGCTTTAATGGTGACGAAGGTGCCCATCATGAGCCGCGTTTCGGCTGCGAGGGGAAGGGAAGAGGCGCGGGCGGTGGAAAAGGGCAGCGTTGAGGTGGCGGCAACGGCGGTCAGCGCGCGGAGAAAAAAGCGTCTTGTGAGCATGAAAACCTCGCGGAGCGGGAGAGGCGGTTATACGGCTTCTTGCTGTTCCTTGTTGCAGGCTTCGGCCATGGCGGCAACGGCAGCCGCGCCGTGCAGGCGCAGAATGTGGCGGGGGCAGCCCTTGGCGCAGGCTTCGCCGCAGGAGTCGCCGTATTCAAGACAGCGCTTCTGGTCTATCTGAATTCTGTTGTTTTCCATGGTAATGGCCTTGGCCGGGCAGGTTTTTACGCACTTTTCGCAGTGAATGCAGCCCACCTTGCACACGTCCATGACGGCCTTGAGCCTGTCCTGCGAAGAGCATGTAATGGCAACCCTGGCGCGCTTGGGAATGAGCTGAAGCACGCTGCGCGGGCATACCTTGGTGCACTTGCCGCAGCCTATGCACATGAATTCGTTGACCATGACTATGTAGTTTTCCACGTGCAGGGCTTCGGTCATGCATTCCTTCACGCAGTCGCCGAAGCCGAGGCAGGAAAAGCCGCACTGGTCGGAACCGTGATGCAGGGCGGCAGCGGCGGCGCAGGAAGGAATGCCCTTGTAGTCGAAGCGCCTTGTCACCTGACCTGCGTTCTTGTCGCAGCGGCGATACGCGCAGAGAGGTTCCATTTCCGTGGTGAGCTTGCCGGTAATCGTGCCTATGGCGGAAGCCACCTTGGAACCTCCCACCACGCAGAGATTGGGAGGAATGGAAGGATCGTGAACCACGGCGTTGGCATAGCCTTCACAGCCGGCATAGCCGCATCCGCCGCAGTTGGCGCCCGGCAGAGTATCGGTGACTTTTCCCACCAGCGGGTCTTCCTGCACGGCAAAAACGCGGGAAGCAACGGCAAGCAGAGCGGCGGCAACAAAGCCTAGTCCGGTAAGAGCGAGTATGGAATAGAGAACCATGAGCGACGTCCTTGTGCTGACGATGAAAACCAATGGAAACGGAAGCGGATTTTTTCGCCTATACCATGCCCTTGAAGGCCATGAAGGACAGGGACATGATTCCCGCCATGATGAGGGCTATGGGAGTGCCGGCAAGAGCTCTGGGCACGCGGCAGGTTTCCAGGCGTTCGCGCACGCCGGCCATGAGCAGCAGGGCGAGAAGGAAGCCCGCGCCCGTGGCGAAGGCGTACAGCAGGGAGGACAGAAGATCGTACTGTTCTCTCTGCACGAGAAGCGTCACGCCGAGCACGCAGCAGTTCGTGGTGATAAGGGGCAGAAAGATGCCGAGCGAGGCGTACAGGGGCGGAATGGCCTTTTTGAGGAACATTTCCACGAACTGCACGAGAGAGGCAATGATGAGAATGAAAACCAGGGTTTGGAGGTATTCCAGATGTGTGGGCACGAGCAGATACTTCTGCACGACCCAGGTGCACAGAGTGGCCATGACAGTAACGAAAATGACCGACGTGCCCATGCCAAGGGCCACGCCCTTTTCCTTGGAACAGCCGAGATAGGGGCAGTTGCCGAGGTTCTGTGACAGAACGATGTTGTTCACGAATATGGCGGAAATGAAAACTTCAAAAACGCTCATGGGCGTTCTCCTTGTCGTGTGGCGGGCATTCCCCTGCGCTTAGGGAGGGGAAGGGCGGGTTCAGTCTTTGTTGCGGCCCATGGCACAGGCGCGGCAGCCGCCGCAGGGGGAGGCGGGCAGTTCTTCGGAACCTTCGCGGCTCTTCTTCATGATCTGACGGTGCGTGCCGTAGTTCATGGCGGCGAGGGTGAGGCCCAGGCAGAGGAATGCGCCGGGGGCTTCGACCATGATGGTGAAGGGCTGGAAGCCGTCCCACATGACGGGATGCCCGAACCATGTGCCCGCGCCGAGAATTTCGCGTATGGAGCCGAGGAAGGTGAGCGACATGGTGAAGCCCAGTCCCATGCCGAGGCCGTCGGCAATGGCGAGATGCACGGGGTTTTTGGCGGCAAAGGCTTCGGCGCGGCCGAGAATGATGCAGTTCACCACGATGAGCGGCACGAAAATGCCGAGCTGCAGATAAAGCGGGTAGGCGTAGGCCTGCATGAGCAGTTCCACGGCCACCACCAGCGTGGCGGAAATGGTGATGAAGCAGGCAATGCGCACTTTGGAGGGAATGATGTTGCGCACCATGGAAATGAGCATGTTGGACAAGGTGAGCACGAAAAGCACGGCCATGCCCATGCCGATACCGCTGGAAGCGCTTTTGGTTACGGCGAGCACCGGGCACAGGCCCAGAAGAAGCCGGAACGGAGGAAGTTCCTTCCACAAGCCCTTGGTCAGTTCCTGCATGAAACGGTTCATGGTTCCTCCGCTATTTCCACGTCTCCAGAAGGAGCGGCTTGAGTTCCTTGTAAACGGCAACGGCGCTGTCCACCGCGCCCATGACGCCCTTGGATGAAACCGTGGCGCCGGAAACGGCGTCGATGTCACCGCCGTCGTTTCTCAGCTTGACGGGAAGGGCATGGCCGGGAAACTGCTTGAGAAAGGCGTGTTCCTTGACGCGGGTGCCCACGCCTGCGGTTTCCTTCATGGTGGTTATGCCTATGCCGGCAAGGGTGTCGTTGGCCACGTTGAAGCCTACCACCACGCCGAGATCACCGCCGTAGCCGCTGCCGAACTGTTCGAGGGCTACGCCAACGAGCTTTCCCTTCTTCATGGAAGGAAACACGTTGATGGTGCGGCCGTCGGCCAGGGGGAAGGTGCGGCGGTCGTTGATGGGCGAGTTGTCGGCATCGCGGAACACTTCCAGAATGGCCGGTCCCTGCACGAAGGTGAGAGCCTGGCTTTCAATGCGGGAAGCCGTGGTCATTTTCAGGTAGGAAAGGCAGAAGCCGGCCGTGCCGCATATGAGCGACAGCACGAGAATCATTTGCACAATGCTTTTCATGCGCGGGTCCCCCCTTCAGTTTTGGAAGTCTGTCTGGCCTTGCCGGGAACGGTGCCGAAAGGATGGGACCGGATGAGAGCGAACATGGGCGCAAGCAGGTTGATGAGCATGACGGCAAAGGGCGCGCCGTCGGTGTACATGCCGAAGGTTCTTATGAGAAGAACGAGCACGCCGCCCGTGAGGCCATAAAGCAGCATGGGAAGGCGCCGGTGCGGGGAGCAGGAATCTTCCGTGGCAAGGAAGAAGGCAGCCAGCACGGTGGAGCCGCTGAAAATGTGGAAAAGCGGACCGGCATAAAGTTCGGGATTGGCGAGGTGGAACGCGGAGGCGGAAAGGAACACGCCCACAAGGAAGGAGAAGGGCACTTCCCAGCGGATGATGCCCCTGAGGGCGAGGTACATGCCGCCCACAAAGAGCGCACCGCTCTGCACGGCGCCCAGGCCGCCGAGCTGCCTGCCGAGCAGAAGATCGCTCAGCGGAAAGTCGGCCACGGCCGCGCCGCCGAAATACTTGGCGCGCAGAAGCGGATCTATGAGAGTGGTCTGAAGCAGCGAGGCGTTGGGATCCATGTACAGCGGAAAGGATACGAACACCAGCGCCCATCCTACGAGCGTGGCGTTGACCTGGTTGGCGCCGTATCCGCCGAAGGCCATGCGGCCTATGCCCATGGCTCCGGCCGAAGCAATAATCACGAGCCACCACGGAGCGGAGGCGGGAAGCAGAAAGGCCAGAAGCAGGCCGGTGATGGCGGCGGTGCCGTTGTCCTGGCTGAGCTTCTGCTTCATGAGCGTCTGGCAGACGGCTTCCGTCACGAGGGCGGTTACGATGGAAAGGGCCATGACGCGCGCCGCAGGAACGCCCCATTGGATAAGGCTCAGGATGACGGCCGGAACAAGGGCGAGAAGCGTGTGTATGCTGTTTTTACGTATAGTGCGCCCGCAGTGCCAGAAGGGAGGCGTACTGATGGCAAGGAGAATGTCGTTGTTGGAATTGCTCATGTCTGTTCTCTCTGATGTGCTCGCAATGTGCGTGGATGGACGACGTGTCCGAGCCTATTCCTTGCCGACCGGCTCTATGGGCGTGAGGTGCGAGAGGCGTTCCTCTTCCTCAAGTCTCTTGACGGCAAGGCGTATGTACTGCAGCACGGGGCGGCGCGCTATGCATACATAGCCGCAGAGTCCGCAGTCGATGCAGAGCCGGAAGTTTTCCTTCCGGGACATGTTGTATTTACCGAATTCCGCATAGCGGCTGAGCATGCGCGGATCGATGCGGGTGGGGCATATCTGGATGCAGGCGCCGCAGTTGATGCAGGGGCTGTCGCCTTCGATGGGGGGAACTTCTCCTGCATTGACCACGAAGAATCCATAGGCGCCCTTGGTAATGCTTCTGTCGAGTCTGTCGAGGCTTTCTCCGCGCAGCGGACCGCCGCGCAGAATGGTGTCGCCGCTTTTCAGAGAAATGTGCGAGAACTCCAGAAGTTCGCCCACCAGACTGCCGTTCTTGACGATGTAGTTGGCCCATTCCGTGGCCGTACCTATGGTGATGACCGTTTCCATGAGCGGCAGTCCGGTCGTGCCCGTGCGTCCGAGGCTCCAGACGTTGTGCAGTCCTACGGCCGCAACGTCCGGCGGAGCCTCCAGTCCCGTGACTTCCTTGATGAGAAGTTCATTGACGCTGTTGGGATAGGTGGGGTCCACCTCCACGGTCTTTATGCCGGAAAAGCGGGCGGGACAGCCTGTGGGAACGGCCAGCATGATTTCCTCGGCTCGATGCATTCTGCGCTGAAGTTCAAGCCCCGTGCGGATTTCATCGGCGTGTTCGGTGAGCATGGGTTCCGCCCAGCGCACACCGGGTTCGGGGTTGAGGGCATTTACAATGAGCGTTTTGGTCCGGCGTCCCAGAGAGCGGGTGTTCACCCCCATTTTCTTGAGAGTGAGAACCAGTTCTTCTCCTTCCTGGCCGCTTTTAAGAAGGTCCACGGGTTCCGGGGATTCGGGAAAGGTTCCCGGTTCGCTCTGTGAGGGATCCACGGCATCCACGAATACGCTGCGGGCATTGATCTCGGTGATCACGCCGTAGATGGGCGAATGCAAATCGCCCTTTTCCAGAGAGGGATGCTCGGCAAGGAGCATTCCGGGATACACCATGGTTTTCTTTTTGACGCCTGAGACCATGGTGAAGCCCTCGCGATTGAGGCGGATTCTTTTGGGCTCAGGGCCTATGCCGAACGGTCTGTGTTCGTTGTAAACGAGACGGAACCGAGGATCCTTGATCATTTGAAAATATTGTTTCATGGCTGTTCCCCGTCGCTATTTCGTGTGGCATTGCGTGCAGTTGTCCACAGGACCGCCCTGCTTTTCATGGCAGGATATGCACAGGCCGTGATAGGCAGCCATGACGCCGGGAACAAGCCTTGAAGGTTCCGTGTCGTGGCAGGTCGAACAGGGAACAAGTGCGCTCTTGGGGAGCCTGCCCTGCTTCTGAACGTCGCGGGAGGCCGTGGCCGTGTGGCAGCTTGAGCATGATGTCATGTCGCCTTCGGCAAGGGCTTCTTCGTGGCAGCTGGCACAGCGGGTGTGCACGGCGTTTTTAAGGGAGAGAATGGGGCCCATGTCCGTTTTACGGTCATGGCAGTTTGCGCAGTTCTGGGGCGTGGCTTCGATCTGCGGGCCGTGATGGCAGGCCTGGCAGTCGATGTTCAGCTCCTTTGTATGTCTGGAGTGGCCCCATTTTTTGTGCGAGACCGTCATGTGGTGACACGTCGCACAGGTGGAAGGATCCATGGTGACGGAGTGACCTCTGAAGGAAGCGTCGAATTCCAGGCCGTGACAGGTTTTGCAGTTCTGCCCCGCCTGATCGTCCGTCAGGGCGTCGTGATGGCAGGCACGGCAGTCTATGCCGAGCTTTTTCACATGCGTGCCGTGGTCGAAGACCACGCGTCCGGCCGTGTTGTTCATCAGAATTCTGTTGGGAAGAGTCTCGGATTTTTCCGGCAGCAGATATCCCCCCACGGCAAGAATCAACAGGGCACCAGTCAGGATGTATGTTACTTTACGCAATGTCTTCTCCCCCTGATTTAGCTTTTTTCATATAACATGTTTCAGGGGAAGAGAAGGGGTAAAAACATAATGTTCACATTTTATTGCTTACTTTATCAGGCCGTTAGCAGGAAATATGCCTATAAAAGTGATAAAATACACAAATAGGGACGATTTCTTTTGAAAGTTATTTCGAGAGGTTCATCCAAAATAAGCTGTCGTGAAAGGCAAAATTAGCCTTCTGTTCCGGAAAGGACAAAAGAAAAATTTTTTTCGACTGAAGAATCAGAGAAAAAAAAGAGCAGGACTGATATGTCTGCTAATATCGCAAAAAAAGTAGAAAAACAGGTGGATCTTTATATCATATTGATATCAATGAATATATATTTTTAGTCGGCAATGGGTGGCTCTTTTGAAATTGTGAAAAAATTTTTTTGATAAAAAGAGAAGAAGAATGAGGATGTTGAGAGAGTTTCACCGGTGGCACATAACGGAACGCCGGAAGAGGGGGCCTTGATGACAAAGCAGACAATGTCTTGTCGGGAAGAGGCAAAGACCGGGACTCGATTTTTTCCCCCGTCTCTGGCATGGTCTGGCCAAAAGGAGTCCTAATGAAGAAACTCATGATAGCGTCCGACATTCACGGTTCCGCCCTCTGGTGCGGCAGACTGCTGGAATGTTTTGAAAGAGAGAAGGCGGACAGGCTGCTTGTGCTCGGCGACATTCTTTACCACGGTCCGCGCAACGATCTGCCCGACGAATATGCACCCAAAAGGGTCATGGCCATGCTCAATGCCGTGCGCGACCGGTTGCTGTGCGTGCGCGGCAACTGCGATGGAGAAGTGGATCAGATGGTGCTGGATTTTCCCATCATGGCGGAGTATGCGCTCCTATCTCTCGGCAATTTGGAAATCTACGCGACGCACGGGCATCATTATAATGAAAAGACGCCTCCGCCTTTTCCCCGGGGCAGCATTCTGCTTTACGGGCATACTCATGTACCCGTATGCCGCAGGCATGACGACTTCGTTGCCATGAATCCCGGTTCCGTATCCATTCCCAAGGAAGGCAGTGCGCACAGCTTCATGATATGGGAGAACGGCGTTTTCTGCTGGAAGAACCTGGAAGACGGCTCTACCTACAGACAGGAAGTGTTTTAACCGCCGGGCGCCGTTTTGGGGCACGTGGTCTCGCATTTCGTGATGTTAGGGAATGCGGGTCCCTTTTCAGCCACGGAAGGGGGAGAGGCCGAGCTTGCCGGAAGTTGCGACGGCTCGGGGTAGGACGGCTTCGTCTGAAACTGCACAGTGTCGTTTTGTCGGAAAGATAAGGTCGAATATTCCGTCCGCAAGAAAAGCCCGCTGTCGTTTTCATGTGACGGCGGGCTTTTCTGACGACTCGTAGCATCAGGAAAAGAAGGCCGACGAGAGTTTTTTTATGCCTGAGGGAGCTTGTCTCCGCAGAAAAAGGAAAGAAGCTCCTCTCTTTCCGCTCCGGCGAACCAGCTTTCCACAGGAATGTCGGCGAGCGCTTTGCGCAGGGATTCTGCGTCTGCACGCAGGCCTGTAAGCGTTGCCTCCAGTTCCCTTATGTCGCGCAGGGAAAAGAAGTCTCCGAACAGACGACAGCCGGAAATGACGCCGTTCCTTACTTCAAGCAGGTATTCCAGCCTGCCCCAGGAAAAGCGGTGACGGCGCTTTTCCGTAAAGCGTGGAGACTGACCCCAGTTCCAGTCCCAGCTGCGGTAGCGGAGCTCGGCAAGAGCTTCGGCCTTTTCCCGCAGTTCCGGGGAGAGTGTGCGTTCTTCCTGTGCACAGCGGCGCGTCATGGCGTTGACGACCATGGCCATGTATTCTTCGCGGGACAGACCGGCAGGCAGAAATTCGCGGAGATTCGCCACTCTGGCCCGATGCGAGGCTACACCTTTGGACCGGAATTTTTCCAGATCCACGGCAAGAGCTCCGGCAAGGGCCGAGGTATCCACATCCACGAGCACGCAGCCGTGATGCAGCATGCGTTGCCCGGATCGACGCTGCGCCGTACCTGCCACTTTTCGTCCATCCACGGTAATGTCGTTACGGCTTGTGTAGGCGGCGTTGACGCCTATGTCCCGCAAGGCTTCAACCATGGGCTTCATGAACTCTTCGAAGCCGGAAAGGCGGTTTTTATCCACCCATACGAGAAAGGAGAAGTTGACGTTGCCGAGATCGTGATAGACGGCTCCTCCTCCTGTGGGGCGGCGAACCACGTGGATGCCGTGCTCCCGGCAGTAGGCGGCGTTGACCTCTTCGGCAGTGTTCTGATGACAGCCGATGATGACCGACGGCTCATTGCGCCAGATAAGGAAGATGCCGGGATTTTCCGGGGACAGCGTGTTAAAGAGCGTTTCTTCCAAAGCGAGGTTGAAGGCAGGATCAGTGCTTTCCATGCGCAGTGCGTACATGGGGAACTCCTTTGAACGTTGGCTTGGCGGCGAAGCAGGACGGGAATGCTCCCCGGGAAGGATCGCGTTGCCGCGCGGCATCATGAAAAACTCACGCATCAGCGAGGTATAGGAGCCCGGCGGAGCAATTCCACTGAAGATGCGGAACCGCAGTTTTGCCGGACGGGGCGACTATACGAGGCGTCGCAAAAGCGTGCAAGAGGGAGCGCTTGCTCTTGCGTCATGGTCGTGGCAGTATGCCGCAAAAAGAGCGCTTTTTCGAGATGTTCAATTTTTACAGACACGAGGAATCCATGGAGCAGCTTTCGTTATTCGACAGTTCCGCGCAGAACGAGCATGAGCGGGCCGCAAATCGTGCGGCAAAGCTTCGCCGGGAGATCGAGCATCATAATAAGCTCTACCATCAGCTGGACGCCCCGGAGATTACGGATGAGGCCTATGATGCGCTGTACCGTGAACTCGTGGATCTGGAAGAGCGCTTTCCCGATTTGCGCACACTGGATTCTCCCACGCGCCGCGTGGGAGGCGCCGTTCTCCCGTATCTGGAAACCCGTCTGCATCGGGAACGGATGTACGGTTTGGACAACGTGTTTTCCGTTGAAGAGTGGGAGGCATTTGCGCAGAAAGCGGCAAGGGCTCTTCCTGAGGCCGGGCCGGATGTCATGTCGGCGTGGTGGGCCGATCCCAAGCTGGACGGCCTGGCCTGTGAGCTGTCCTATGAGAACGGCGTCATGGTGCAGGCACTTACCCGCGGCGACGGTGAAGTTGGCGAAGTGGTCACCGAGGCCATGCGCACGGTGCGTAATCTGCCGCTCAGGCTTCAGGGAAACGGCCCTTTTCCCCGGCGCATTGAAATACGTGGTGAAGTTCTTATGTTCCGCAAGGAATTCGAGGAGCTGAACAGGCGGCAGACTGAGCTTGGCCAGAAGCGTTTTGCCAATCCGCGCAATGCCGCGGCGGGTTCTCTGCGCCAGCTCGATACCAATGTCACGGCAAGCCGTAAATTGCGCTTTCTGGCTTACAGTCTCGGCGAAGTGGACGCGCCAGGCATGAAGCTCTGGGATACTCATTCCGCGCTCATGACCTCGCTTGCCGCATGGGGATTCGACACGCCTCCCGAGGGGCGGCTCTGCCGCAATGTGGAAGAGGCAAAGGCCTATTATGAGCATCTGGAAAGCATACGAGACTCTCTTCCCTTTGAAATAGACGGCGTGGTTTATAAGCTGAATGATCGTGAGGTTCAGGCCGCACTCGGTTTTACGGCAAGGGCGCCGCGCTTTGCCGTGGCCTGGAAGTTTACCTCGCGCAAGGCGGAAACGCGTCTTAAAAAGATATCCATTCAGGTGGGGCGTACGGGTGTGCTCACGCCCGTGGCGGAACTTGAGCCCGTGAGTCTTGGCGGCGTTGTGGTAAGCCGCGCCACGCTGCATAACGAAGATGAAATTCGTCGTCTCGACCTGCGTGAAAATGACATGGTGATCATTCAGCGTGCCGGAGACGTTATTCCCGACGTACTCGGGCCGGTACTGGAAAAAAGACCGGAAGGACTTCAGGCTTTTGAATTTCCTCATGTGTGTCCGGTGTGCGGTTCTCCTGCCAGAAGGCTGAAAGGAGAGGCGGCGTGGCGCTGCCTGAACATGGCCTGCCCTGCGGTCATCATGCGCAGCATCGTGCATTTCGTGTCCAAGGCCGGACTCGACGTTGACGGTGTGGGCGCAAAGTGGGTGGAGGCGCTCATTGAGTCCGGTCGTGTGAAAAGTCCTGCCGATCTTTTCACCGTAACAAAGGAAGAGCTCATGAGCTATGAGCGCATGGGAGAAGTATCTGCAGGAAACTTTGTGACTGCGCTGGAGCAGGCGAAAGAGAATGCTTCCCTTACGCGCTTTATTGCCGCTCTCGGCATAAGGCTGGTGGGGGAACAGACCGCACGCACTCTTTCCGAGCATTTTCACAACATGGATGAATTGGAAAAGGCCGGAGTTGAAGAGCTCATGAGTCTGCCCGACATAGGCCCGGAAGTAGCGGGAAGCATACGCGCTTTTTTTGAGACCGAATCGAATCGGGAACTTCTGGAGAGATTTCGTTCCATGGGGCTGTGGCCGGAAGGAAAAGGGAAAGAGGAAAAGAACGGAACGCTTGCGGGACGCAAGGTTCTTTTTACGGGCACGCTTTCCCTCCCTCGTGACGAATACCGCAGAATGGCGGAAGCGGCAGGAGCCAACGTGGCTTCCGGCGTATCGAAGACTCTGGACTATCTCATTGTCGGCGAGAATCCGGGCTCCAAGCTGGATAAGGCCAGAACTCTTGGCATCAACATTCTTGATGAAAAGGAATTTCTTGCACTGCTGCACGGGGAAGGACTGCATGAATGATGCGGAGTGTTGAAAAAGCCCGATGTCACACTTGCATGCCGGGGGCTTATTGGCTATGATGGGCCAGATTTTTTTCAGTGTCCTCCCATGGACGGAAGATGTATGGCAGTTGCCGGGGTCGCATTTGCGCGCCAGGCTGTGTATCATGTGGCCGTGAGGAGATGCGCTGATGAGCGTTTACTTGATCAGGAGATTATGATGAAAACCAGCTCTCGCAATGCCTATCCTGGTAAAATCACTGCTGTTATCCCCGGAAGCCTCAGCGACGAGGTCGAACTCACTCTGGAAACCGGTGAGAAAATCTACGGCCAGATTTCCCATGCCACTTTCCAGAGTCTTGCTCTGGCGGAGGGCAAGGAAGCCGTAGCCCTTATCAAGGCTACGGAAATTCTGCTTGTGGCCGACGACAATGAGTATGAATTTTCCTGCCGTAACCAGTTCACCGGCAAGGTTGTCAAGCTGGTGCGCGGCTTCGTCAACGGTGAAGTGCTCATTCAGACTCCCAGCGGCATGGAGATCAATGCAACCGTCACTCTGGAAGGCGTGAATCGTCTGCGCCTTGAACGCGGCTGCACTGTTGTTGCCATGTTCAAGTCTCCGAACGTTCTGATAGCCGTCAAAAAGTAATAGCTTCTTTCGAGAACTGTCTGCTGAGATCTGAAAGTCGGCAACAGGCAGAGCTCAGATCGAAAAGCTTGTATGGGGCATGACGGACACACCTCAGTGTGTCCGTCATGCCCTTTTTAAGGCCTTTAGGCAGTTGAGGGAGCGGAAGCGACCGAAACAGAAAACCACCCGCTAAGCGGGTGGAACACAAAACGGTTATACCTAAAAAAACACCTTTTCGATAAGACGGAGTTGTTCAGG
>CALUPL010000068.1 GCA_944322635.1 uncultured Mailhella sp. | reverse complement strand
GGTGCAAGGCGAAAGCCGAAACTCTCAGGCCAAAGGACAGAGCTTAGGATCTTGCCGCTCGACCATACCTGCCGCTTCATCCCTAAGCGTTTCTCTGGAGCAAATCTCATGGATTTGCTCTTTTTTTGTACCCTGAAACAGAGATCATGTACGGGAGAGGCTGTTCCCGGCATGAGCTCGAAGGAATGTTCCCATGGAAATCATCAGTCAGATAGTCGATGCGGTCAACGGCGTGCTCTGGGGCTAGCTTCTGCTCTTTCTTCTCTGCGGCACGGGCATCTTCTACACGTTCCGGCTGCGTTTCATACAGCTGCGCAAGCTGCCCCACGCCTTCCGCCGACTTTTCAGCAACATTTCCCTGCACGGCGAAAGCGCCGATCATACCGGCATGAGCTCCTTCCAGGCTCTGGCCACCGCCGTGGCCGCGCAGGTCGGTACGGGCAACATTGCGGGCGCCGCCACGGCCATTGCCGCCGGCGGCCCCGGCGCCATCTTCTGGATGTGGCTCAGCGCCTTCTTCGGCATGGCCACCAACTATTCCGAAGCCGTGCTTGCACAGCGCTACAAAACCACCAACGAACGCGGTGAAACCGTAGGCGGACCGGCCTACTACATTCGCGCCGCATTCACGGGCACCTTCGGCAAGCTGCTTGCAGCCTTCTTCTCCGTAGCCATCATTCTGGCACTCGGATTCATGGGCAACATGGTCCAGTCCAACTCCATCGGTGCGGCCTTCAGCACGGCCTTCGGGCTCTCCCCCGTTCTCGTAGGCATCGTGGTCGCTGTTATTTCCGCGGCCATTTTCCTGGGCGGAGCAAAGCGCATCGCCTGGGTCATGGAAAAGCTTGTTCCCCTCATGGCTCTGCTTTACGTGGGCGGCTGCCTCGTCATCATCTTCGCCAACATCACAGCACTGCCCGGCGCCTTCAAAACCATTTTCGTCATGGCCTTCGATCCCCAGTCCGCCGGAGGCGGCGCACTCGGCATCACCGTACGCGAGGCCATGCGCTACGGCGTGGCGCGCGGCCTGTTCTCCAACGAGGCCGGCATGGGCTCCACGCCGCACGCCCACGCGCTTGCCAAGGTGGACCATCCCGATGATCAGGGCATGATGGCCATGATGGGCGTATTCATCGATACCTTCGTGGTACTTACCTGCACGGCCCTTGTCATCGTCATCACCGGCGTATGGAACTGCGGCAGCACCGGCACGGAACTTGCACAGATCGCCTTCGATACCGTATTCGGCTCCTTCGGCAACATCTACATTGCCGTCTGCCTGTTCTTCTTCGCCTTCTCCACCATCATCGGCTGGTACTTTTTCGGCGAGGCCAACGTTAAGGCGCTGTTCGGCGCAAAATACGTCAAGATATACGCCGCCGTGGTGGTTGTGTTCATCGTTATCGGCTCCGGCCTCAAAGTGAACCTCGTATGGAACATGTCCGACATGTTCAACGGGCTCATGGTGCTGCCCAACCTCATAGGACTTCTGGCCCTCTCCGGCGTAGTGGTCGCCATAGCCAAAAGCAAGAAGGACTAAACATTTCGACTGATTCTTCAGCAGGGAGTCCGTGCCTCAAGACATGGACTCCCTGCTTTTTCTTAAGCATGCCCGAAAGCCGACAGAAAGTTCAACGGATCTTCTTCCATGGTACATTAACCGCCCATGATACGATTATGTATTCGTTTCTTAAAAAAGAATTTTTTATTATCCATTGATATTACAATAAAAAATATTATGGCATACTCCTTGCAAGATACAAAGGCAAAAACAGCATCACAATACAAGGAGCCTCGTCACGAACCTTCCGCTGTCACACACACTTCGTCATATAGGCACCGTCTGTCTTCTTTCCGTTCTGAACGCAACGATTGCTCTTGCCGCCTCCGGCAGATTCACGTCTCTCTCCCACCCCATGGGCGAAGCGACAGCCCGATAACCTTTTTCAGAAAAAGCTCCGTCTGCGGCTTCTCCCCTTCGCGGACGACGGCTTTTTCCCCTTCATCCTCCCCATCCTTAGAAAGGCCGCGCCTCCCGTGAGTCGACGGCCTTTCTGCCGACATTTCGCATCCTCTCCTGAAATACGGCTTCTGGATGCTCTCCGCCTGCTGACAAAGGAATCCATCCTTTCACGGCATCCGTTCCAAGAGAGGAATCGTAGTCCCTTCTAGGTCCATGAAAAATCAAACGACGGATGTTCCCGGTCCATCCAGCCCGTCCACACCTCGCAGGAAAATTCCTGTCGAAGAAACGCGGCCAGTTCGTCTCGGGCCTCTTTCGCGGCCTCTCCATTAACGTCCTTAAAGCCGTCGATGGGAAAGAACACATGATTCGTTTTTTCCGTGATCTTTCCGTCTTCGCTCTGCCGCCATATCCAGCGCCTTGTCTTCACGGTATGGTCGCTTACGTACACCAGCTCTCCTTCCGGCATGGTCTCGGACTTTTCCTCTCCCATACCGAGGAAATGATCCTGCTCCGTGGAAAAACGTACGGCCATGCCGCAGCTTGCCAGCTTGTCCATGTCGTGAGCACCCATGGGCAGCCGGTACCGGAGAGAAAACGCGTTTCCGAGGTCAACCACGGGATTGATGTGCGGGAGATGACCGCTTTCCTGTACGCGCTTTGCAAGTGCCTCTATGGAACACATGAACTTGTTGGGATTCATGCCGAGCGTGGTGAACGCCGAACGGTATGCAGCCACAAACGGCAGTTCCCTCACGTTAACGTCCCGGAAATCTTCCGCGAACTTTGCGGCGCTCTGCTCCAGCATCCGGTCTATGACCTCACTCGGGCGGGCATTGTCCAGCCCCCGGGCCGCCACTACGCCCAGACAGTACCCGGGCAGAATCTCAAAAACCTTTTCCTCAACGACAAAACGTTTCATCCGCAAGTTCTCCCTTCTGAAACCGTACTCGTCTTCTTTCCTTACGGAACAAGAATGCCTCTTCGTCTCCCGCTTCTCATGCCGGAGACGGGGAAAATCTGCGCACAGTATAAAATGCCGTGCCTGCAATGAACAGTCCCTTCAAAACGCTTTTCCCCAAAACATACCGGCCTCGCCTCGAAGCGGAGCTTCTGCCGTGCGCCCTCACACCACGAAAACAATCGGCAGTTTCCGTTATCCTTTTTCTCGGCCGAGACCTGGAAACGACGAGTCTCTCCGGCATGACAGAGGCATCGTCTCCTGTCGGAAAAGACAGAAAAGCCCCCGCTCCGAAAACGGAACGGGGGCTCATAAGTTGCGTTCAGGCGAAACAGCGCCTCAGCACGCTAGTCTTCCATGGCTTCCTTGAAGCGCTTCTGAAGAGCCTGCATCTTGGCCTTCTTGTCGATGAGCTCGACATGACGGGCCTTTTCGGACTCCACAAGATCGGCAGGAGCACGCTTGACGAAGTTCTCGTTGGAAAGCTTGGCATCGAGGGCCGCAAGGTCCTTGTCCACCTTGCCGATTTCCTTGTCGAGACGGGCAAGTTCAGCCTGAAAGTCCACCGCACCGGTAAGGAGCACGATGACTTCGCAGCCGCGCACCACGTTGCTGGCCGAAGCCTTGGGCGCATGGGCATTTCGGTCGATGGTGAGGCTCTCAAGCCGCGCCAGATCGAAGAAGCCGCGGTTCGCTTCGAGAAGAGCAGCCTGCTCGTCGCTTGCCGGATGCAGCACCACGGACAGCTTGTAGGAAGGCTTGATGTTGAGTTCCGCGCGGATGGTGCGAATGGCGCTGATGGCTTCCTGAAGAAAGACCATTTCGTCGGACTCGCGGCTTTTCACGCATTCCGGACGGGCTTCGGGATAAAGCTGAGTAGCGATGTCCGTGCCTTCATGCCCGGGCAGAGAATTCCAGACTTCGGCGGTGACGAAGGGAATCATGGGATGCAGCAGAAGAAGAATTTCGCGCAGCACGGTATAAAGCACATACTGAGCCTCTTCCTTTGCCTCGCCTTCTTCCTTCATGTCGGCCTTGATGAGTTCCAGATACCAGTCGCAGAACTCGTTCCACAGGAACTTGTACACGCACTGAGCCGCGTCGTTGAAGCGGTAGCCTTCCAGAGCGGCGTCCTCCTCCACCTTGACTTCCTCAAGACGGTTGAGAATCCACTTGTGGTGCAGTCCCTTGACATTTCCGAGATCGACGGCCTTCGGCTCACCGTGTTCGGGCAGATTCATGAGAGCGAAGCGGGAGGCGTTCCACACCTTGTTCACGAAGTGACGGTAGCCTTCGATGCGCTCCTCGGACATGCGGATGTCTCGACCCATGGCGGCAAAGGCGGCCAGGGTGAAGCGCAGGGAATCGGCGCCGTACTTGCGGATCATGTCCTGCGGGTTGATGCCGTTGCCGAGGGACTTGGACATCTTGCGGCCCTGGGCGTCACGCACGAGGGCGTGGATGTACACTTCGCGGAAGGGCACTTCGCCCATGAAGTGCTGTCCCATCATGATCATGCGGGCCACCCAGAAGAACAGAATGTCGAACGCCGTGACGAGCACGGTGGTGGGATAGTACTTCTTGAGCGTTTCGGTCTGTTCGGGCCAGCCCATGGTGGAGAAGGGCCACAGGGCGGAGGAGAACCAGGTGTCGAGCACGTCGGGGTCCTGTTCCAGCCTCTTGCCGCCGCACTTGGGGCAGACCGTGGGATCTTCCTCGGCCACGATGAGCTCGCCGCAGTCGGCGCAGGTCCACGCGGGAATGCGGTGGCCCCACCAGATCTGACGGCTGATGCACCAGTCGCGGATGTTGTCCAGCCAGTTGTAGTAGGTCTTGGTCCAGCTCTCGGGATAAATCTTGATCTTGTCCGGCACGGCGGCACGGGCGGCGGGAGCCATCTTGCTTATGGCCACGAACCACTGATCGGAAACATAGGGTTCGATGACGGTCTTGCAGCGGTAGCAGCAGCCCACGCTGTGGGTGAGCGGCTCTTCCTTCACAAGGTGTCCGTTCTCGCGCAGCTCTTCCACAATGGCCTTGCGGCATTCCTCGCGGCTCATGCCCGCGTAGCGGCCGCACACGTCGCTCATGCACATGTTGCCGTTGTCGTCGATGACCTGGATGAATTCCAGATTGTGGGCGTGACCGAGCTTCCAGTCGTTGGGGTCGTGGCAGGGGGTCACCTTGAGGCAGCCGGTACCGAACTCACGATCCACGTAGCGGTCGGCAATGAGCGGAACTTCGCGGTTCACCACGGGCACGATGAGCTTCTTGCCCACAAGAGAGGCGTAACGCTCATCGTCGGGATGCACGCACACCGCGGAGTCGCCGAGAATGGTCTCGGGACGTGTGGTGGCAATGGTCACGGAACCGGAGCCGTCGGCGAAGTCGTAGCGCACATGCCAGAGCGAGCCCTTGGAATCAATGTGATCCACTTCGTCGTCGGCAAGGGCGGTATGGCAGCGCGGGCACCAGTTGACGATGTACTTGCCCTTGTAGATGAGACCTTCCTTGTAGAGCTGCACGAATACCTTGCGCACGGCACGGGCAAGATTGTCGTCCATGGTGAAGGCTTCACGGGTCCAGTCCACGGAGGAGCCGAGTTCCTTTATCTGCTCCAGAATCTGTCCGCCGTACTGCTTCTTCCATTCCCATACGCGCTCGATGAAGGCTTCGCGCCCCACGTCGTGACGTGTCTTGCCTTCTTTGGCAAGAGCGCGTTCCACCACGTTCTGCGTGGCGATGCCGGCGTGATCGGTACCGGGAATCCACAGCACGTTCTTGCCCTTCTGACGGGCATGACGGCAGAGTATGTCCTGAAGGGTCTGGTTCAGGGCATGACCGATGTGCAGAATGCCCGTGACGTTGGGCGGAGGAATGACGATGGAATAGGGGTCGCCGGGGGCGGACAGGTCGGGCGTGAAGGTCTTGGCTTCTTCCCAGTGCTTGCGCCAGTGAGCTTCCACTTCCTGCGGTTCATAGGCTTTGGACAGCATTTCAAGGCTCCAGTGGGTTAAAATATCCGCCCTCGCAACCGGGCAGGCGCCTGTGCGCCTTTCAGGCGGAAAAGACCGCTTCCGACGCCGTACTCCGACGAACGCCTTCCGCAGCCGGGGCATGCCCGGCATGCCTCTTCCGCCGTCCCATCTCTTGCCGAACGGGCGGCTTGTGCGTATGCATAGGCACGGAGGGAACACATGATTGCCATACTGTGGGACGCTTCCCATATCTGGGGATATCTGCTGCTGCACGCCGTTCGTTCGACGGGCATTCCCTTCCGTGTACTCAAAGGGTTAGACATAGCCCAGACCGGTCTGTCTGGCAAGATGCTCATAGTGCCCGGAGGTTCTGCGCGACGCAAGGCCGACGCCCTGGGGCCTGCCGGAGCGGAGGCGGTGCGCCGCTTCGTGAAGAACGGCGGACGCTATCTCGGCTTCTGCGGCGGCGCGGGACTCGCGCTTGCCGACGGTCTCGGACTCTGTCCGTGGAGTCGCGACGGCATGCCCGATCGGCTTCAGCATCTTGTTTCCGGCCATCTTGCCTGTTCGATTTCCGGAGAAAGCGAACTTGTGCCACCTGCCCTGGCTGGAGGGAATGCGCTCCTGCCCGTGTGGTGGCCCGGCCGGTTCAGCGAACCGGACGAGCCCGGCCCCGTGGAAGTGCTGGCGCGCTATCACGCCCCCGGCCCCGATCTCTACGTGGCCGACATGCCCTTTTCCTCCATGCCCGCCGACATTCTTGCCGAATGGGATGCCATGTACGGCGTAAGACTGCGCCCCTCGATTCTCGACGGTCGCCCCTGCGCCGTGTCCGGGACGTACGGCACCGGCAAGTGGCTCCTGAGCTACAGCCATCTGGAAACCCCTTCCGGCTCCTTTCCCGGATCCGAACAGGCGGGCATCTGGCTTGCACACATTCTGCGCCGCTGGTGCGACGCTGCTCTGGACTTGAGGGAACTTCCTCCGCTGAACTTTCATGCCCTTCCCGTACAATGGGAAGACGACGCCCTGCTTGCGGCACGCGCCTCGCTTGACGCGCTGCTTTCCCTTGCCGAAGAACTCGGTCTGCTCTTCCCCCGCAATTCCTGGCTGCTCGGCTGGAGATCCGGCGTTCCCGGAGCACAGTTCAACAGCCTGAACGCAGCACTTTCCACAACGCTCAGTCTTACCCCGGACAAACGACGTCTGAAGCTCTGGAAGGAACGCAGAAACGACTTTGAAAGCGCCTTTTCCCTGTTCTGCCAGGGGGCGCGCAGCTGGCTTCTGGCCAGACGCCTTGCCGACACGCTGGCCGATTCCGCACCGGGCATGCTTCCCCGGGAACTGCTTGTGGATCAGCGCCGGGCACTGTTCGGTTCTCCCATGTTCGGCGGAGGTCTGAGCGAACAGATTCTCGACATGCTCGAAGAGCTGGTCTGACGGATAAGGTGAAATTCGTAAAATCCCGAATTCCTCCGTACGGCACTATCGTGCGGTCATGACGGTCTCATGAGGTCAACGCGGGGAATCTGTCGCGTCCGAAGCTCACGAGCTCTGCACGGATACGAAGGCCGGACATTCCCGCAATGCGCCCCAACCATCCACAGACCGCCTCTTCATTCTAAGACTGCCCGCATTTTTCTGCAGACATGCGAGAAGATCCGTCGTTTCTCTCTGCACAAAAAAGCAGAACGGAAAACACGAAAAAAACTCGAAGGCCGTGCTCAGCATCCGTACGGGAAACGGAAGCGGGGACAAAATACCACACGCCTTTCAAGCAAGCGGAACTGCTACGACCGTCCGCGCCTCAGGCAGCAGCCGACAAGAGCAAGACCTGCCGCCGTAGCCGCAAGCGCGGCCCAGAAAAGCGCCTTGACGTCCCGTGCAAGCACGTATCCCCATAATCCGGTATGCACGCCGCCTCTTCCGTCCACAAGCTGCACGGGAAAAAGTTCAGAATAAATCCACATGGTAAGAAGGCCGCCCGCTCCGATGAGAAAAAGCAGAACCCCTGCTGCCAGTGCGATATGACGCGCCGCAGTTCCTTCGGAACCGGAAGACGCGACGCTTTTTTCCACTTTTTCTTCCGCCGGAGTTTCTGCAAAAGCGGAAGTGCTCTCACCAGGGTCCGCAGGAACGTCGGGCAGATCCACCTGATCTCTCAGCAGATAATCGAGGCTCACCCCCAGCGTGTCGGCAAGTTCCACCAGCCTGTCGAGGTCGGGAGCCGAAAGACCGGTTTCCCATTTCGTGACGGATTGCCGTGAAACCCCCATGCGCTGGGCAAGCTCCTCCTGTGAAAGCCCCAGAGCCTTGCGCCTGGCCTGAATTTTTCCGTATAGCTGGAGATCTTTCCTCATGTGATTCCATGGGCTTGACGACATTCTGACCGGAACGGCTTCCTTTGTCCGGCTGCAAGACCGAACCTCAGGCAAAAACATGCGGTGAATCCGCCAAAGGCAGATCCACCACCGGTCATGAATGCTCATAACCTTAATTCAAGCATGGCCGGATACGCGGCAGAGCTTCCGCACGGTGCATCCGGCCACGATGTCGTGTTCTGGAGCGAACGCTCCTGAATCAATCTACTTCAGGCGATCCATGGCCTTGTCGTAGAAGACGCACAAAGCGTCCATGTCCTGCTTCTGCTGAAGCTGAAGCAGTTCGGGCTGAAGTTCCTGCATGACCTTTGCATACTTTTCAGGATCCTTCTGAGAAACTTCCTGAATGGTCTGTGCAAAGGCGTTGGCCTTCTGCTGCGCTTCCTGCGCGCTGCATCCGGCTTCGGCGAGGGTGGAAAAACCAAGGGTCAGGGCCAGAGCCGCACAAGCGGCCAACATTTTCCTGTTCATAAGGAACTCCTGTGGTTTTATGGCACATTGCCAGGGTGGAACGGCAGGCTCGCTCTCGCGACCTGTCGATGGCGACGCTTTCCCTCATGAAAGCGCCTGCCACCTCCCATCCGCCGGGGACGGGAAAAGGCCCCATGGCGCCAGGCCGCCGTATATGACGGTCAAGCTTTAACGCCATAGCCCGGCAGATACCACCAACCGGAAGTTTCCTTTGCAGCAACCATAAGTTGCATATGTATTATTTCAGTATATTATCATACTATATTTTCATTTGTCACGTCATTTCGGCAACTATCGGTTGCGGGAAACGACAGGTTGCTCCTCCCCGACGACAAGGCTCGGCAGAGGAAGCACAGAAAAACAAAAGCGACATATCACCGTTTTACAGATATTTCCCCCGCTTTTTCTCCCGGACTTTTTCAGCAGCACTCTCCGCAGCTGAAGAAGAAAGCCTGGCGAAATCCTAAACCGTCGAACCTTCTTTGGAGTATGTTTCTTCGAAGAGGAGGAAGACACTGACGGACGAAAAATCTTCCATGAAAAAAGGGCGGAGCCGAAACTCCGCCCTTTTTTCATGCCGTTGCCGGAAAAGAACTACATATCTATGCCCATCCAGGTCTTTGCCGCCCAGCCGATGAAAAAGGAAATGGCCGCCACGCCGAAGCTGATGGAAAGCATTTCCACAAACTGCGGACGGAAAGGTTCACGCCTTACCACCGAAACGAAGAAGGTGAACAGACAGATGATGCAGGCTGCGTTGAACAGGCAGAATACCAGGGCCAGATACGGAGAAGTAAACACACCGTAAGGCAGAAGAAGAAGCGCCACGGTAATCATGTAGGCGATGCCGGTATAGACGGCGGCCTTGAACGGATGCTTTTCCCCGGGTTCGGCCTTTTTGGAAAGATATTCGGAAGCTGCCATGGAAAGCGTAGCCGACACGCCCGTGATGAACCCCGCAAGGCCGACGGTCGCATTGCTGCCGAGCGCAAGAGTAAAGCCGGCAAGCGCACCGGTAAGCTCCACGAGCGCGTCGTTGAGCCCGAGCACCATGCTGCCTATGTACTTGAGGCGCTCCTCATCCACCATTTCGGCCAGCCTTCTCTCATGAATCTCCTCTTCTTCCATGATGCCCTTCGCTTCGGGCACGTCCTCCACAAGACCGGAATAGCGGTTCCCCGCTCCGTTTTCCCCGGATTCCAGAAGATTGATGACGAATGTGAGGCCGAAAATCCAGCCCATCAGACCGTACAAAAGCACCTTGACCCGCTTGGCCTCGGCCTTCTTTCCGGTATAACGCCCCCACACCTCGCAGTGTCTTGCCTCATCTGCGGCCATGCGGCGAAGCACCTCACCGTTTTCACCGCCCACGCGTCGCGCAAGTCTGGTGTAAATTTCGCTGTCCGTCTTTTCGTTGACCTGCATTTCTTCCAGCAGGCGAAGCGTACTTTCCCTCATAATTCCCCCTTGGCTTTTCTGCCTTCATACGCCAGGGACAGGACACTGGCAACCGAAGCCTTCCGTGGCCGAAGCCGCATGCGTACCGAATTCCCGGAGAAAACCGCAGAGAATCAGCTCAAAGATCTTCTGCCACAAGGCTTTCACCGTCCCTTTCCATAAAGCGCAAGGGGAGAAAAACCGCTTGAGCTAAACGACGCCACGCCGTATAACCACAAGCGAACCCCCAACCATAAGGAGAACGGACAATGGCTCTGGATCCCAAGCAGCACGCGGACTGGGAAATCGCCCAGGACGCGGAATCCCGCATGAAAGACATTTACCAGATCGGCAGAGAGCTGGGCCTTGAAGACAAGGAACT